>NZ_JAEMED010000020.1 GCF_016458205.1 Streptococcus sp. 121
GAAAAATTTAGTTAAGTGACGATAGCCTAGGAGATACACCTGTTCCCATGCCGAACACAGCAGTTAAGCCCTAGAACGCCGGAAGTAGTTGGGGGTTGCCCCCTGTGAGATATGGTAGTCGCTTAGCAAATAGAAAGCTTAGGCTTTCTTATGGGAGTTTAGCTCAGCTGGGAGAGCATCTGCCTTACAAGCAGAGGGTCAGCGGTTCGATCCCGTTAACTCCCATTCAAGCGGGTGTAGTTTAGTGGTAAAACTACAGCCTTCCAAGCTGTTGTCGCGAGTTCGATTCTCGTCACCCGCTTTGAACGATAGTTCAATACCATACCAAGTTTTTAACTTGGGCGCGTAGCTCAGGTGGTTAGAGCGCACGCCTGATAAGCGTGAGGTCGGTGGTTCGAGTCCACTCGTGCCCATTTATAATATGGTCCGTTGGTCAAGGGGTTAAGACACCGCCTTTTCACGGCGGTAACACGGGTTCGAATCCCGTACGGACTATTTATAATTTTTGGAGGATTACCCAAGTCCGGCTGAAGGGAACGGTCTTGAAAACCGTCAGGCGTGTAAAAGCGTGCGTGGGTTCGAATCCCACATCCTCCTTGTTTGAGAATAGCGCGGGATGGAGCAGCTAGGTAGCTCGTCGGGCTCATAACCCGAAGGTCGTAGGTTCAAATCCTGCTCCCGCAATTTGGCTCGGTAGCTCAGTTGGTAGAGCAATGGATTGAAGCTCCATGTGTCGGCGGTTCGATTCCGTCTCGCGCCATTACAATTGAATATTGTATGGAAGGGTAGCGAAGAGGCTAAACGCGGCGGACTGTAAATCCGCTCCTTCGGGTTCGGGGGTTCGAATCCCTCCCCTTCCATCTTACGGGCATAGTTTAAAGGTAGAACTAAGGTCTCCAAAACCTTCAGTGTGGGTTCAATTCCTACTGCCCGTGTATTAATAGAATGGCGGGTGTGGTGAAGTGGTTAACACATCAGATTGTGGCTCTGACATTCGGGGGTTCGATTCCCCTCACTCGCCTATTTATTAATAATGGGGTATCGCCAAGCGGTAAGGCAAGGGACTTTGACTCCCTCATGCGTTGGTTCGAATCCAGCTACCCCAGTTACTAATTGAATAATTAGTGAAAGCCGGCGTGGCGGAATTGGCAGACGCGCTGGACTCAAAATCCAGTGTCCTCACGGACGTGCCGGTTCGACCCCGGCCGCCGGTATTTGAAAGTCTTCTCTAGAAGGCTTTTTTTGTTCTTTTATCAAGTAGAGCAGTCCTTCCCACTTTCCTCCTTTCGGATCTTTTGATAAAATGGCATGTATGAAAGAAATTGTTGAAAAGGCACCGGCTAAGATCAATTTAGGCCTGGATGTTCGTGGAAAGCGAGAGGATGGTTTTCACGAGTTAGGCATGGTCATGGCGAGTGTGGACTTAAATGATTACATTACAGTACGAGAGCGTGAGGATCAGCAAATTACGATTGAGTCTTCTTCGAGTAAACTGCCGCTAAATTTCAAAAATCATGCCTATAAGGCAGCCTTTTATTTGCGGCAAGCAGCTGGTTTAGAAGATAGAGGGGTTCATATTTCGATTGATAAGCGAATTCCGATTACATCAGGTTTGGCTGGTGGCTCCAGTGATGCTGCTGCGACTTTACGGGCCTTGAACCGATTGTGGGATTTAGGGTATAGTCTGGAAGAATTAGCTGAAATCGGGGCTAAGGTTGGTTCGGATGTGCCTTATTGTGTTTACGGGGGCTGCGCCTATGTGACGGGTCGTGGGGAGCAAGTTCATCCCTTAACACGGGCTCCCAAGGTTTGGGTTGTTTTGATTAAACCACCCTTTAGTTTGTCAACGACTGCCATTTTTTCTCAAGTTGAAATGGATACCATTAAGCCTGTGGATATTCCAGCTCTTTGTCAGGCTATTGATGAAGGGAATTATGAGCAGCTCTTGGCCAATCTTGGGAACTCCTTGGAAGACATTAGTATTGCACGCAAGCCCATGATTCAAAAAATCAAAAATTGTGCGGCAGCTTCTGGGGCAGATGCAACTCTTATGAGTGGCAGTGGGCCAACTGTCTTTGCCCTTTGTTCTAGCGATAAGGCTGCCTGTCGTGTCGTCAATTCAGTCAAAGGATTTTGCAAGGAAGTTTATCGTGTTAGAATGTTATAGAGTCAGACTTGACTCTATCTTTTTTTTGCGATATACTTAACCAGTAAATAATTTACCAGTTAAGGAGATTCTATGTTAGGAAGTGAGATTAGTCGTGTTTTGGATTTGGTTTTGAAAAAAGCAGAGCACCAGCATGAGCTTTTGCTTGGGGATTGTCAGAGCCCTATTCACCTCACCAATACCCAGGAACATATTTTAATGGTCTTAGCACAAAAGCCCTTAACCAATTCCAGCTTGGCAAAAGAGCTAGGCCTTTCCCAGGCGGCCATGACCAAGGCGACCAAGCTTCTGTGCAAGGAAGGTTTGCTTGAAACCAAAAGGGATGAACAAGATGGACGCCTGGTTTATTTTCAATTAACCAAGGAAGGCAAGGCGGTTGCGGAGGAGCACGCGCAACACCATGAGCGGACCAGCCAAGCCTTGCAGAAAATGGTTCAAGGTTTTTCCAAGGATGAACAAAAAGTGATTGCCAAGTTTCTGAAAGAATTAGCGAAGGAGATGGAATAGAGATGCGCTATTTGACGGTCAAGGATTTGACCTTTTACTATGACAAGGAGCCCGTTTTGGAGGGAGTATCTTACCACATTGATGCTGGTGAATTTGTGACCCTGACAGGTGAAAATGGGGCGGCCAAGTCTACCCTACTCAAGGCTAGTTTAGGGCTGCTTAAACCCAGCCAAGGAAGGGTCGAACGGGCAGCCCTAAACCGAGAGAGGCAAGCCTTACGAATTGCCTATTTGCCACAGACGGTGGCCAGCTTTAACTCAGGCTTTCCTTCAACTGTGGAGGAGTTTGTGGCTTCGGGTCGTTACCCTCGCAAATCCTGGTGGAAGAGGCTGACAGAGCATGATCAGGAACATGTTCAGGTCAGTTTGGAGGCCGTTGGTTTGTGGGACCAGCGGAAAAGCTTTATTGGAGCTCTTTCGGGTGGTCAGAAGCAGCGGGTGGCCTTGGCTCGGATGTTTGCCTCGGATCCGGATTTCTTTGTCTTGGATGAGCCCACAACGGGGATGGATGCGGTGTCTAAAGAGGACTTTTATGAACTCATGCACCATTCTGCTCATAAGCATGGGAAGGCGGTCTTGATGGTGACTCACGATCCCGAGGAAGTGGCAGAATATGCGGATCGAAATATTCATTTGTTGCGGAAGCAGGACTCGCCTTGGCGTTGCTTCCAGTTGCATCAAGGAGAGGAGGAAGGCGCATGAGTTTATTGGATTATGCCTTTTTCCAACGGGCACTCTTGGCCATTGTAGCCATGAGTCTGTTCTCGCCAGCGATTGGTGTATTTCTGATTTTGCGCCGGCAGAGTTTGATGAGTGATACCTTGAGTCATATTTCCCTAGCAGGGGTAGCTCTGGGACTGCTCTTAGGTCTGTCGCCGACCTGGATGACCTTGGTGGTGGTGGTAATTGCCGCAGTCTTCTTGGAGTACTTGCGAACGGTTTACGCTTCGTATTTGGAAGTCGGGACTGTGATCCTGATGGCCGCAGGTCTGGCTATTGCCATGGTGGTGATGAGCAAGTCTGGGGGCGGTCAGACCATGAGCCTAGAGCAGTACCTCTATGGTTCTATCGTGACCATTTCTTGGGAGCAGGTGTTGGGACTTTTCGCTATCGCGGCGGTGGTTTTATTCTTTCTGATCTTGGCTTATCGGCCGCTCTATTTACTCACCTTCGATGAGGACACAGCGCAAGTGGATGGGATTCCCACCCGTGCCCTGTCGATTGCCTTTAACGTCATGAGTGGGGTTGCGATCGCCCTCATGATTCCAGCTGCTGGAGCTCTTTTGGTTTCTACCATTATGATTTTGCCAGCCAGCATCGCCTTGCGTCTGGGGCGCCATTTCCGATCGGTTCTTTGGCTGTCTTGCCTCATTGGCCTCATTGGTATGGTTGCGGGACTTTTCCTTTCCTATTATTGGGAAAGCCCAGCTAGCGCAAGTATTACATTAATTTTCATCACCATTTTCATGGTGGTGGCTCTGCTTAAGAGAAAGTAGGTTCTTATGAAAAAACGTAAAAAGGGACTTGCCGTCCTCCTCTTAGGATTATTCCTTTTCCTAACCGCATGCCAGTCCCAGGGGGCCAAAAAGGATATTCAACTGGTGACCAGCTTCTATCCCATCTATGAATTTAGCAAAAAAATTGTTGGAGACGAGGCGGATGTGCAACTCTTGGTTCAAGCTGGAACGGAGGTGCACGGCTATGAACCATCGGCCAAAGATGTTAGTCGTATTCAAGAAGCTTCCTCCTTTCTTTATATGGATCCCAATATGGAAATGTGGGTGCCAGATTTGGAAAAGAGCGGGGTTCTATCCGCTGATCGGACTATTCAGGCGAGCAAGAATCTGATACTTCTACCGGGGCAGGAGGAAGACCACGATCATGACCATGGGGCTGAGGAACATAGCCACGAGTTGGATCCACACCTTTGGCTCTCTCCTTATCGGGCTAAGCTCTTGGTGGCTTCTTTGCGGGATCAATTGAAGGAGCGTTATCCAGATCAGGCAGCGACTTTTGAAAAAAATGCTGCTGCTTATCTCAAGGAATTGGACCAATTGGATAAATCGTATCAAGAAAAACTGGCAGCCTACAAGGGTTACACTTTCTTGACTCAGCACACGGCTTTCAACTACCTAGCCTTTGACTATCAGCTTCAACAAGAGTCTATTGTGGGCCTTTCCACAGAAGAAGAACCTTCCTTGAAGCGGATCCAAGAGTTAGCAGATCAGGTCAAGGAAATTGGACTCAAACGTATTTACGTAGAATCCTCTTCTTCCAACAAACTCGCTCAAACTCTAGCTTCTGAGGCAGGTGTTGAGTTAGGCCAGCTTCACACTTTAGAAGGTGTTCCGCAGAAGGATATTGATCAAGGCGCATCCTATGTCAGCTTGATGGAGGAAAATCTGGTGCAACTATTAGCTGGATTTAAAGACGCGGCGAAGCCCAAGGCCTCTGAGCCTGTGACCGAAAAAACGGTTGCCAATGGTTATTTTGAAGACAAGGATATCAAAGACCGGACCCTCAGTGATTGGGAGGGAGACTGGCAGTCTGTTTCCCCATATTTGGAATCTGGCCAGTTAGACCAAGTCTTTGACTACAAGGCTAAGAAAAAGGGAGACAAAACCGCTCAGGAATACAAGGACTACTACAAAATTGGTTACCAAACCGATGTTAATCAGATTAAAATCAAAGGGAATAAGGTAACCTTTGTAACGGATAAGGGTGAGGAGACTTATACCTACAAGGCTGCAGGTTATAAAATCCTGACCTATGAAAAAGGTAACCGAGGTGTCCGCTTCCAATTTGAAGCCGAAGAAGCGAACGCAGGACGCTTCAAGTACCTACAATTTAGCGACCACCAAATTGCCCCAACCCAATCGGCTCATTTCCATCTGTATTTTGGTGGAGAAAGTCAAGAAGCCCTTTGGGAGGAGTTAACCAATTGGCCTACTTACTATCCAGCAAGCTTAACGGGGCAGGAAGTAGCACAGGAAATGGTGGCGCATTAAGCTTTAAAACCTGACAGCGTCAGAACAGTTAAAGTCGAGTTTTCTTTGAGAGCTCGATTTTTTTGTTTCAGAATCCGGGCTAGTCAGTTGAGAAGTGTATTGTTTTAGAGGAGACAGAACCGGCCTCTATTTAAAAATGTTTTTTGAAAACCACATAATTATTTGATTATATAAACCGATTTACTTATAATAGCGATGTAAGCGCTCGCTATGTCATGAATGGAGGTTCGTCATGAAAAATTTACTAATATCCTTGCCAAAATATGGTATCCGTAAATATCCGGTTGGAATTTGCTCGGTTGTCATTGGTCTGAGTTTCTTAGGGGCGCAGCCTGTTCTTGCGCAAGAAGGTAGTGAAACTGGGCTAATTGAAGTTTCTGTAAAAGCACCTGTTCCGAAGGCCGATGAAAGAAGTCAGGGCAGTCCTATCCTAGAAACTGTTGTCGATTCAAGTCTATCAGAGTCTGCTATCGATGGGACTTTGGTTGAGGAGCCAGCTCTAATCGAGTCTGCTAATCTTATAGAAGAAACAGTAACAGAAAGTCATTCTGGGGCTCTAGTGGTCACTCCTTTAGAGACTCTGGCTTTTCCACTAGCAGAAAATGAGCCAGTAGGGACGGCTGCTGCTCAAACGCAACCAAATGGTTCTGCTCAAGAAATTCCAGAAAATCTTATTAAAAATGGTGATTTTGAAGAAACAGGGCCAAGTAAAGGAAATTGGTACTATAGTTCTGCTACATCCTGGGACAATCCTTATATTCCCAAAGGTATTAAAAAAAGTAATGGAAGTGTCTATGCTTATGCTGGTAAATTAACCTTTGACGCTCCTAAAACCTACCGTGCTATTGTAGCCCAAACCTTGGCTGTTGATCCGAAAAAAAGCTACCTTCTTACGGGTAACCTAGAGACCTTTGACGTGACCGGAGCAGGGGCCAAGATACGGGTTACTTATAAGGATCAGAACCAGAAGGATTTGTGGCCTCAGATGTATGTTGCAACTTCTCCGGTCACTGGGAATTCAAATGTAAAAATTGAAAAAGTAATTCCTCTAACCCCGGAAACTCATTTTCTAAAGGTTGAGTTAATGTTTGACAAGGGGACAGGAGTGGCCTCTTTTGATGACCTTTCCTTGACGGTTTATCATAAAGAAGAATCGACATTTAATAAAGAGCAAAAAGAAATCGAGCGTCAACCCATCACCATTCCCACCAATAAAATCTATATCACGAACCGCCCGGAATTGCGATATGTATTAGAGGATACGGAGATAGCAAGTGTTGAAAATCATCTAATCATTCCTAAACAAGCTGGACAGACGAAATTATTCATCTATAACCAGGATCAGCTGGTTTCAACAGTTGATTTTATCGTGAATCCTTTTGAGGAGACTGTTTTTGATTCTATTTTGAAAAAATGGGAGCAAATATCATTAGATAATGGACATTATAAAGAGTCAGACGTCTACATGAAACGGTTGAAGGAAAATCAAGAAAAATTGGTTGAAGAAGCTCTTGCAGACTGGCACGATCCAGTTCGGTTAGAGCCATCTCTATTTCACAAATATCCCTTAAATCGTTCTGCAGATATCACTAGTATTTATCGCGAACTGGAAACGATGGCTAAAGTTTTGACAAATCCCTCTTCGAAATACTATCAAAATCGTGATTTACTGGATCGTGTAAAGGAAGGATTTAAGTGGCTCCATCAACATGTGTACAATGAGTCTCAAGAAATAAATGGGAATTGGTGGGATTATGAAATCGGAACTCCTTTATCTATTCTTAATACCTTAGCTTACCTCAATGCCTACTTTTCACAGGATGAAATTAATACATATACAAAGGCAATCAGTAAGTTTGTACCAGATACAACAATGATTCGGATGACAACTCCAAGACCCGTTCCAGCTGTTGGGGGAAATCAGACTGATATTAGCAAAGTAGCAATTCTAGAGGGAGCTTTAACCAAGAATCCACTGCGTATTCAAGCGGGTGTATATGGTCTAACAACCATTATGGACCATGTATCTAGTGGGGAAGGTTTTTATCGAGATGGTTCTTTTATCGACCATACAAACGTTGCCTATACAGGGGCTTACGGAAATGTCTTGATTGATGGCTTCTCACGTATTCTACCTGTGATTCAAGCAACGGAATTTGCACTTCCTCGGGATAAGACGGCCATTATTCAAGATTGGATTGAAAAAGCCTTTATGCCTATTTTAGTGAAGGGCGAGTTGCTGGATATGACTCGAGGTCGGTCAGTGAGCCGTGCTCAAGTTCAGAGTCATGTCTATGCCGTTGATATTATTGTTGCTTTAGCACGAATTGCTCAATCATCATCTGATGATGAGAAAGCAGCTATAAACTCATTTGTAAAGGAACAAGTCTTAAGTGACTCTTTTAGTGATATTTTCCATCATTTAAATTCTTATCAGGATCATGCCTTAATCCAGAATATTCTTAAGGACTCGACCATACAAGCACGCACTCCTAAAACAAGTATTGCTGCTTTTAACAATATGGATAAGTTTGTTTTCCATCAAGCTGAAAAAGATTTTAGTTTTGCCATCAGTATGCATTCTCATAAAACGCAAAACTATGAAGACATGAATAATGAGAATCGTCATGGTTGGTACACAGCAGATGGGATGGTGTATCTATATAACGGAGACCTGAGTCACTACAGCAATCATTATTGGCCAACAGTCAATCCCTATCGCTTACCAGGCGTTACAAATACGATCCAACAACGGGAAGATGGTAGTGGAGAAACAGTCTTACCAAGTCAGTTTGTAGGGGCAAATCAGTTAGGGAACCATTATGCGACTGTAGCTATGGATTTTACGAATTGGGACAAAACGCTAACGGAGAAAAAAGCTTGGTTTGTTTTGAAAGATAAGGTTGTTTTTCTAGGAACCAATCTTCAAAATCAATCTGCCTATCCAGTGGTCACGACCATTGAAAATCGAAAATTGTTGGCTGATAAAGATTATCGGTATTTTCTTAATGGTCAAGAGGTCCATTTATCCAAGCAAGAATTGGAAATGGATTCTCCTAAGTCCTTCTATGTAAGTAATGGGGATGAAAATCAATCGATAGGATATGTTTTTCTCCAACCGATGCGCATAACTTCTAAACTAGTTGAAGGACAGGGAAGTTGGAGTGAAATTAACTATGATCAACCTAAAGAACTGCATACGAATAGCTTCTTCACTATCGAAGCAGCCAATAGGCAATCGGGTTCTAATTACGCTTATGTATTAGCTCCAAACTCTAGTCAAGAGGACTTGGCCTCTATCTTGCAGAACGTCGAGGTACTTGTGGAAACGGATGATTTACAGGTCGTCTATGATCATGGAGAAAAGGTGTGGGGTATCGTTAATTACCAAGATAATGCCTATAAAGTGGATAATCATTTGACAGTTACAAAAAAAGGATTATACACAGTTTCTAAAAAAGAGAATGGATACCTAGTTTCTTACTACAATCCTCTTCTTGACATACAAGAAGATTCTGAGGTTTTTGTTACAGACGGAGTATCAAGATTGGCGAAGGCTTCAAGTCCAGAACTTCCGTCTCGCATTTGGACTATCCGACTCCCTCAGCTTAATCAACGTCAGCACGGCCTTGGCACCCAGTTTGATAGGCTATCGGATTTTGATTTAGATCCACTTAAGCAAAGTCAACATGGTTCAGGTACCCAGTCGGAAAAAGCACCGAAGTTTGATTTGAATGACCTCAAGCAAAATCAGTATGGAGAAGGAATCCAAGCTGAAAAATTGCCTAGTTTACGATTAGTTTCACGTGAGAACGAGAAACGTAGAGTTATGAGGTCTAAACTTGAAATGCGAGAAGACTCTAACAAACAAGGGATTTTGCCAGATACTTCTGGCCAAGACTCAATTGTATTAACAAGCACAGGGATTATCTTATTGGCAACTCTTGGAAGTGTTAAATCTAAACGTCGCAAAGGCTAACTCCATTTTCATTCGTCTATAAAACCACTGATTGCTCGTACGGTATTGGATAGGAGTAGTCGGTGGTTCTTTATATTGTTTAGATTTCAAAATCGGACTTTGTCAAGCATCTTTGCTGAACTTTATTTTTTGAAATTCTGCAAGTATTCTGATTTTGAAATTGGTTAAGTATTATTTCAGTATTGTCGGATGAAAGTTACGTTAACAAAAATGATCGTTTTTGGAAAAAGGTTTTGTGATTTTTTTATCAAACCTCTTGCGTCCCTCCTTCCCTTTCGTTATAATGGTAGGTGCTTGTAAAAAAACTCACAAAGGAGATGTTCATGGGAAATATGTTTCAAGTTATTACGTCCAACGCCTTTCTCAGTGCGATTTTTTCAACGATTTCGATTATTTTGTTGGGATATCTTGCACGGAAACGCAATATCGTTGGGCCTGAAGCAGGAAAGGTTTTGTCGGATGTGGTTTTAGCTTTTGCGTTGCCAGCCTTGGCATTCTCAGCCTTTATGCAAAACATTAATCCAGAGACCTTTACCACTGGTTTAACGGTGTTTGTCTTTGGTTTTGTGGCCTATGTTATTTTGATTGTCTTGGGGGAAAGTCTTTATTTCCGTTTTAAAGGAGATCAAAAGACAACTCTTTCTGTTTTGACCACGTTTGGTTCTACAACCTTCTTCGGAATTCCGATCATTAATGGTTTCTTGGGTCCTCTCGGAGCTCTTTATGCCAATATCTTTAATATTGCTTACCGGGTATTCCTTTATTCCTATGGTTTGGTTCGGATGAGTGGGGTTCAGTTTGAGAAGAAGAACTTCAAACAAATTTTCTTGAACCCAATCGTTGTGGCGACTTTCCTGGGTCTCTTGATTTGGATTTTCCAAAATGATATGCCGCAAATGACCGTAACGGTTCCTCTTTACGAAGGCAGCAAGGAAATGCAAGATATTACGGTTGGAATCTTGCGGATTGACAAGACTCTTCCTTGGGTCTATAAACCAGTTGATTACTTATCTAAACTAGCTTCTCCACTGGCTTGGTTGGCGATTGGGATGACTCTTGGAAATATCAGTATTGGTGAAGCCCTCAAGGACCGTGTGGTTTGGCTTTATAGCGGTGTCAAACTCATTGTCGTTCCTGCTATCTTTATGGTCTTGATGTTGGTCATGAAATCTGTCTTTAGCCTGGATTACGAAGCTTTCATGTCGATCATCATTCTGTTGGCAACTCCACCAGCTACCGTTGCAGTGGCTTATGCCATCAAGTATGATAAGGAAGCACAACTAGCCAGTAACGCTTCCCTTTTGGCAACCGTTCTATCCATTGTAGCGATTGTTTTCTGGATTATTGTTGGAGCAGGTCTTCAGGCCTTCTTCTAAGAGGTAGTATCTATGAAAGTGTTGTGTTATGGTGTTAGGGATGTTGAAATTCCTATTTTTGAACAGGTCAATCAAAGCTTTGGCTTTGAGTTGACCTTGGTAGCGGACTATCTCAATTCTCCGGAGACAGCTGCCTTGGCAAAAGGACATGATGCAGTCATCCTGCGGGGGAATTGTTTTGCGACAGCGGAAGTTTTAGACCGCTACAAGGAGTGGGGGATTGGGTATGTTTTGACACGGACTGTGGGGGTCAACCACATAGATGTGGACTACGCGAAAGAGCTTGGACTCAAAACAGCCTACGTTCCCTTTTACTCTCCCAATGCGATTGCAGAATTGGCGGTGACCTTAGCCATGATGTTGCTTCGCCACACGGCCTATACGGTGCAAAAAACAGCGCAGAAGGATTTCCGTGTGGATGCAGCGATGTTCTCCAAGGAAATTCGCAATTGTAGGGTCGGACTTGTGGGGATCGGTCGTATCGGTTTGACTACAGCCAAGCTCTTTAAAGGACTGGGTGCAGAGGTCTTGGCCTACGATGCCTTCCCTAAAGAGGGAGTGGAGGACATTGTCCGCCAAGTGTCTCTGGAAGAGCTCTTGCGTGAAAGTGACATTGTTAGCGTCCATGCTCCCTACATTCCGGCCAACGGCCGTTTGATCACGCGCGACTTTATCGCAAACATGAAGGATGGCGCTATCTTGATTAATACGGCACGGGGAGAGTTGCAGGATGCTCAGGCTTTGCTGGAGGCGGTGCAGTCCGGTAAATTGGCCGGTCTTGGCTTGGATACCTTGGAAGGGGAGGGGGACTTCTTCTTCAAGGATCTACGCGAGCAGACCTTGCCGGATCCAGTTGTGGAAGAATTGGTTCAGCTCTATCCACGTGTCTTGATCACTCCCCATGTCGGTTCCTACACGGATGAAGCAGCTCTTAATATGATTGAAACCAGTTTCAAGAACCTACAAGAATTTCTTGAGACAGGTCTTAGTCAAAATGAAATTGAATAGAGAAGGAAGTCGTTGTTTTTCAACGGCTTTTTTGCTGCTATTTCGAATAGATAGGTGAGGAGGCAAGAGAAGGATGATTGAAAGCAAGGCTCAGGCTATTTTAAGTGAGGCTCGTAAGCGTCGGGCTCAGGATATCTACTTGATGCCCCGAGTTGAGGGCTATGCTGTTTACTTGCGACTGGGAGAGGAGCGGGTTTTCTTGGATGAATTAGACTCTGTTCAAGGGCAGGCCTTGCTGAGTCACTTTAAGTTTGCGGCAGGGATGAACGTTGGCGAACGGAGGCGAAGTCAGTTAGGTTCCTGTGATTATAATTTGGAGCAAGGATCTCTTTCTTTACGGCTATCCACGGTTGGGGACTACCGTGGTTTGGAGAGTCTGGTGATTCGTCTCCTTTATGATGGCCAGGAAGACTTGGCCTTTTGGGATTGGGAACCTCAAAAATTGGGACAGTTGATCCAGGGGCGAGGTCTCTACCTCTTTTCGGGGCCGGTAGGCAGTGGTAAGACTAGCCTTATGTATCAACTGGCCAAGGAGCGATTTAAAGGCCGGCAGATTTTGACCATTGAGGATCCTGTTGAGATTAAGGACTCAACTTTTTTGCAGTTGCAGCTGAACAAAGAGATTGGTATGACTTATGACCATCTGATCAAGCTTTCTCTTCGGCACAGGCCGGATCTCTTGATTATTGGAGAAATTCGGGATTCCGAAACCGCTCGCGCGGTTGTCCGAGCAGCCTTAACGGGAATCAGTGTCTTCTCGACGGTCCATGCCCGGTCTATTCCCGGAGTTTACCGCCGTTTATTGGAACTGGGAGTGGAAGCTGGAGAGTTGGAAGAATGTTTGCAGTTGGTCTGTTACCAGCGCCTGATAGGGGGAAAGGGGTTAGTAGATGTTGCCCAGAAAGACTTTGAGAACCACACGGCTACTTCATGGAATGCCAAGGTGGCAAACCTACTTAAATCCGGATATATCAGCCAAGATCAGGCTCGGGAAGAATACCTTGGGACTGCGGCAGGAGTTGAAGATTATTCAACTCTTTCATAACCTTTTTGCGACAGGTTTTCACCTGGCTGAGGCATTGGATTTCTTAGACCACAGTGGTCTCTTAGCCAAGGAACTGGTGGACCGTATGCGAAAGGGGATGCGGTCGGGTCAGCCTTTTTCGAATATCTTGGGGCAACTGGGTTTTTCTGGAACGGTCGTAAGCCAACTGGCTTTAGCCGAGTTACATGGCAATATGCTGGACAGTCTGGATCAGTTGGAGGGGCACTTGCAAAGTCTCATTCAGGTTCGGAGGAAGCTTGTGGCGGTTGGAACCTACCCTCTTTTATTGCTAGGTTTTCTGATGCTGATGATTCTTGGGCTGCGTTCCTATGTTTTACCGGAAATAGACCAGAGCAATCAGTGGACCCGCCTGGTGGAGGTTCTTCCTCTTGGTTTTGTGGTCTTGATGGCCTGTCTAGGTTTGGGGTTAGGTGGTCTCGTGCTGCTGTATCGACAGCGGAAGCGGTTGGAATTTTTCCGCATGCTGGTGACTTGCCCCGGCCTTCGTGGATTTGTTCAGGCTTATTTATCAGCCAGTCTGGCGCGTGAGTGGGCTTGCCTTTTTGGACAGGGCTTGACCTTGGCGGAGATTGTTGAGCTGATGCGGCGACAAGAGTCGATTTTCTTGGCTGAGTTGGGAGCGGATTTGGACCAAGCCTTGAGTGGTGGGATGTCCCTGGCCCAGCAGATTCGGACCTATCCTTTTTTGAGGAAGGAGTTGGCCTTGATGATTGAATATGGTGAGTTTAAGTCACGCTTGGGGCAGGAATTAGCCCTTTATTCGAGAAAAACCTGGGAGGACTTTTTTCACCGGCTTTTCCGACTAATGGATTTGATACAGCCGTGTGTCTTTATTCTCGTAGCTTTTTTGATTCTCTTACTCTATGCAGCTATGTTGCTGCCGATCTATCAAAATTTGGAGGTTCCCCTATGATGGAAAAGATGAAAAACACAAAACTAAAAGCCTTTACTCTAATAGAAATGCTAATTGTGATTCTAATCATCTCTGTTCTGCTTTTATTGTTTGTTCCTAATTTGGTCAAACAAAAGGAGGTTGTAAGGGAAAAGGGGAATGCAGCCATTGTCAAAGTTGTGGAGAGTCAGGCAGAGATTTACCAGCTTAACCATAGTGGTGATCCTAACCTAGGACAGCTGGTAGCGGAGAAGCACATTACCAAGGAGCAGGCAGATGCTTATCGGGACTACTATAAGAAACACAGTGGTGAAAGTCGGGTCATCCCCGATTAGGGCTTTTACCTTGCTGGAAAGTTTGTTAACACTAGGAATTACTCTTTTTCTTCTAACTCTCTTGTCGGTGGGAATCGGAGAGGTCTATCGTACCTTTGAGAAGAATCTCTTCTATATCCGCTTTGAGCATTTTTATACCGAGTCTCAGACTCTGGCTTGGGCTCGCCAGGAGTCAACGCAGTTGTATGTTCAAGAGGGGCGGATTATAGGACCAGAAGGGGAGTTAGAGCTTCCGGAGGGCTTGGAATTAGTATCGAATTTCCAGCTAGACTTGGATTCCAAAGGCAATCATACGGGCCTGTCTCGGATTGTCTTTCGGGATCAAGCGAGTGGGAAGACCATTCATTATCAAGCGAGGATTGGCAATGGGATTTTACAGAGGACAGAAGAGTAAGTTGGCAGCCTATCTCCTGCTGGAGTCATTAGTGGCGTTATGGATCTTTAGTTTGGTGACAGCCTTGCTTTTAGGGGCTGTAAACCAGTCGCGAAAAAGGGGAGCAGCTATCCTACACCAGGAGCAAGTCCTACAGAAAGGTCACATGGCTCTGCAAGCGGGTTTGGGAGAATATGATGAAATCCAAGTGGAGCGAGAGAATCGTGTCTGGACTGTCAGAGAGGGGGAGGATATTCTTGTTCAAGTACATGTTCTGTCGCCCTAGGTTAAGGGCATTTACCCTTCTGGAGGCCTTGGTAGCTCTTTTGGTTATCAGTGGGTCTTGTCTACTTTTTCAGGCTTTAACCCTTCTTTTATTTCAAGAAATTCGTTACCAAGAGCGGGCTTCAACGCAAGATTGGTTGCTGTTTACAGCCCATATGGAGCAGGAGCTGTTGGAAGCCCATTTTGATACAGTCAGCGACCATGAGATTTACCTGGATCAAAAGGGCAAGGGGCAGAAGATTGCCTATTGGCCTAAGAAAAAGGAAATTCGAAAGACGGGTGGACGAAACCAGAATCAGGGAAGTCAAACCTTGCTGTTTGGGGTTGAGTCTATGGAGGTGGAGGAGCAGGAGGGGCTGATCCAGCTCAAGGCAGTTTTAGCGGATGGGAAGGAAAGGGAGTGGGTCTATCGTGTGGACTAAGCGCGTGCGGGCAGGTGTTTTGCTTTATGCCTTGCTTCTGCTGGCAGTCTTTAGCCTGGTTTTAAATTTGTACTTGGAACGTCATCTTTTTCAAGAGCGCCTATTTCAAGCCTATCGAGACCGAGAGCAGGCGTATGCCCTGGCCGTCTATTGTCGAGATAAAGGGAAGGGAAAGGAGGGAGAATTGCATTTCCAAGAGGGGCAAGCAAGGTATACCCTTGAGGGAAAACGGTGGGAAGTTGAGGTCACTTTATCGAGTGGAAAGGATTACCATTTTTCTCTGACCAGCTTCTCCCGTCACTAGCTCCTGCAGTCACTTTTGTGTTATCATAGAAGCATGAATTTTGAAAAAATTGAACAGGCCTTTGGTCTCTTGTTGGAAAATGTCCAAACCATCCAGAACCAGTTAAAGACGGGTTTTTACGAGGCAGTGATTGAGCAGAATGCCAATTATCTGCAGCCGCATGGTGAGTTGAAGTCACTTGCGGAAAATAACCAGAAGGTGGCGCAGTTGGGCTTGACACCTGAAGAGTGGCGACGCACCTTTCAGTATTTGATGATGAAGGGGCAGCAGACAGAGCCTTTGCAGCCCAACCACCAGGCGACACCGGATAGTCTTGGATTTTTAATGACCTTGGTGATAGACCATTTGTTCCCTCAGGATTCCCTCCGTGTTTTGGAATTGGGAAGCGGTATGGGAAATTTGGCAGAGACGATTCTACTAAATAGTCAAAAGGAAATGGACTATTTGGGAGTAGAGTTGGATGATATCTTGGTAGAATTGTCAGCTAGTATTGCAGAAGTTCTGGGGACGGAGGGTTTGACCTTTTCACAAGGGGATGCCGTTCGGAGTCAGGTTCTTCAGAAGAATTTGGTTGTGAGTGATTTACCGATTGGTTATTATCCAGATGATGCCATTGCCAGTCGCTTTCAGGTGGCCAGTTCGGAGGGGCATACCTATGCGCATCATTTATTGATGGAGCAGGGGGTTAAGTATCTGGATTCGGATGGGTATGCGATATTCTTGGCTCCGACTCAGTTGTTGACGAGTCCTCAAAGTGGTCTTTTGAAGGGCTGGATCCAGTCCTCAACGGAGTTGGTGGCTTTGGTGAATCTGCCAGAGAAGATGTTTGCTAATCCTCACTATGCGAAAAGTCTTTTTATTTTTAGGAAGCCATCTGGTAAGGTGGTAGCCCCTTTTATTTATGCCTTTAGCGACTTAAGTAATCCAGAGGAAATTCGGGATTTTCAAGAAAAAATGGAAATGGAGTTAAAATAAGGGCTTTTTGCTTCTCTTTTTGATATACTCCCGAGTTTATCACTTTGTACCGTAGGCAACACGACTCAATCACTTGATAAGACTGGATTTTTTGGAACTCTTTTAGCTTTTTCTATTGTGTTGTATGCGTCTGTTTGTTGAAATAAAATTGAATTATCGCTTTAATCTGAGCAGAATAGACTGAACAATTATAGTAAAGAAAGCATGATTCGAGCCCTGAATAACGTCAAGGCAATCCCTTTACAAGATAATTAGTACAGATTTTAAGATAATTCGGATATACAGAAGTTAAATAAGCTGCTTGGAATTAAAGAGATTTAAGATTTTGTAAAAGATAACGACCTAAAAAATTACGAAAAGCATGCATACACTACACGAAAATAATTAAAAAAAATAGCCGAACTCCTTGTCCCCCAAGGGTTTAGCTATCTTTTGTCTTTTTGAAAGTGATAAACTCGGGAGTCCTCAACGGAGTTGGTGGCTTTGGTGAATCTGCCAGAGAAGATGTTTGCTAATCCTCACTATGCGAAAAGTCTTTTTATTTTTAGGAAGCCATCTGGTAAGGTGGTAGCCCCTTTTATTTATGCCTTTAGCGACTTAAGTAATCCAGAGGAAATTCGGGATTTTCAAGAAAAAATGGAAATGGAGTTAAAATAAGGGCTTTTTGCTTCTCTTTTTGATATACTGATAGTGAAAACGCTTTAAAAGGGGTAGCTTATGTCTAAAACAATTGCGATTAATGCAGGTAGTTCAAGTTTGAAATGGCAGCTCTATGCAATGCCAGAGGAAGAAGTACTTGCGAAGGGAATTATTGAGCGGATTGGACTCAAGGATTCGATTTCTACTGTTAAATTTGATGGTCGGGCGGAAAGCCAAACGTTGGATATCGTAGACCATGTGCAAGCGGTGAAACTGCTGTTGGCAGATTTGTTGAAGTTCGGGATTATCGGGGATTACTCAGAAATTACTGGTGTGGGCCACCGTGTTGTTGCGGGGGGTGAGTTCTTTACGGATTCTGTTCTGATTGATGATGCTGTTCTTGCTAAGATTGAGGATTTGGCTAGTTTGGCCCCTCTCCACAATCCAGCTAATGCAGCTGGTATTCGGGCCTTCAAGGAAATCTTACCGGACATTACGAGTGTGGCGGTCTTCGATACGGCCTTCCATACAACCTTGCCGGAAGTGGCTTATCGCTACCCAATTGCCGAGAAATACTATACGGATTATCAGGTTCGGAAATATGGGGCACACGGAACGTCTCATTATTATGTGTCTCACCAAGCCGCTGAGATGTTGGGACGTCCTTTAGAAGAGTTGAAACTAGTGACCGCTCATATTGGTAACGGAATTTCTATTTCGGCCATTGATGGTGGCAAATCAGTGGATACATCTATGGGATTCACCCCTCTTGCCGGACCGATGATGGGGACTCGTTCTGGAGATATTGATCCAGCTATCATTCCCTACCTTATTGAGCAAGTGCCAGGCCTTGAGAATGCGGCAGATGTCATCAATGTCCTCAATAAGGAATCTGGTGTGCTAGGTGTAGCGGAAACTTCTAGTGATATGCGGGATGTTGAAGCAGGTCGGGAAGCTGGCGATGCGAAGATGACCTTGGCTTTTGATATGTTGGTAGACCGTCTCCGTAAATTTATTGGACAGTACTTCGCAGTTTTGAATGGAGCAGATGCTCTTGTCTTTACAGCTGGTATTGGAGAAAATTCCAATCAAGTCCGTCAAGCAGTTGTCGATGGCTTGTCTTGGTTTGGTATGGAACTAGAGTCTGGCAAAAATGTTTTTGGTGCAGTTGGTGATATCTCAACAGCTGATTCCAAGGTTAAAGTTCTAGTGGTTCCAACCGATGAAGAGTTGGTTATCGCGCGTGATGTTGAGCGTTTGAAAGCTTAAGAATAAATAAGAAAAATCCAGTTGGTTTTGCCAACTGGATTTTTCAATACTTAGGAGAAAGAGTTTTCAAGTCTACCAACTGGTTTTTACTCTTCTTTTTGTGGTATACTGGGAAGGCCGAAAGGCACAGAGTAAATGGTCTGCGTTAAGTGTGTGTGGATGGGATGTTGCCACACAACGAAACCTTTGGTGCGGTAGACCATTGCATCCGCTGTCGCTAGACAGCTCCAGAAAGAAAAGGAGCTTTCCAATGAAATTTTCATTTCCCAAATTGAGTCCGCAATTGATGGCGACTCTTGCTATGTTGATGGCCTTGACCTATGTCTTGGATTTATTTACCATCTCCGTCATTCCCAACCAACTACAAGTTGGCGTTACCTTCATTGCCAAGGTTCTAATTGGATCTATTGCGGGACCTTGGTTGTCTGCCTTGGTGGCTATCGTTTATGATATCTTGGCTTTTTTCCTGAATAATACGGGTTATTCCTTTATTTGGGGGTTTACCTTGGTTGAAGCTTTGCAGGGCTTTCTCTATGGGCTATTCTTCTTTGGTAAAAAGTTGTCCCTTAATAATTGGAAGGACTGGCTCTATGTTATTGTTGCCACAGTGATTACTATGGGGATTGGAACCTTTATCTTGACTCCAATTTTGCTCAATGCTTACTACCAGACTCCTTTTGCCGTGATTTATGCAACACGGGTTTACAAAGTGTTGGAGATTCCAATTCGGGTATTGTTGATCATGCTTGTTCTCCCCTTCCTACAACGGATTCCGGAGTTTGCGAAATTGAATAAGATAAAAAATTAAGAGAGGTCTGGCCTCTCTTAATTTTTTATCTATCTAAAGGAGTGCATGCACGCAATCAGGTTGGACAAGGTCAGATTTGAAATGGAATGAGTCTTAGTAGTTGGTGATTGTGGCAATGGTAGTCTGATCTAGATTTTTCAAAAGAGCTTGTAAGAAAGCTTGGGCTTCTAGGAAGTCATCAAGACTGTAGAGGGTCTGGTGAGAATGGATATAGCGGGCACAGACACCGATGGTGGTGGATGGGACCCCACCGTTTTTGAGGTGGGCAGCTCCGGCATCGGTGCCGCCGGCTCCGGCATAATATTGGTACTTGATGCCAGCGCTTTCGGCGGTGTCAAGGAGGAAGTCTTTCATGGCTGGCAAGAGGAGGTGGCCTGGGTCATAGAAGCGGATGAGGGTTCCATCCCCAATTTTACCTTGACCACCAAAGACATCGGCAGCCGGGGAGCAGTCAACGGCAAAGAAGAGGACTGGGTCGAAGAGGGTGGTGGAGGTGTGGGCACCCCGTAAGCCGACTTCTTCTTGGACATTGGCTCCGAGGTAGAGGTCGTAGTCAAACTTTTCTTGGGCTAGGGCCTGGGCTGCTTCTTTGACCATGAGAACCCCGTAACGGTTGTCCCAGGCTTTGGAGATGACATTTTTGCCGTTGGCTGTGAGGATGGTCTGGCTATCGGGAACAATCGTGTCGCCAGGGCGGATGCCGAAGGACTCCGCCTCGGCTTTGTCGGTGAAGCCACCGTCAAAGATGATGTCGCTGATAGCTGGGAGGTTAGGTTGATTGCCTTGGCCCCGCATGAGGTGGGGCGGAGTGGCAGCGGTGATGACGGGGATTTCCCGGCCGTCTCGTGTGAACAGTGTGAAGCGTTGGCCACTGACTACAAGTGGATTCCAGCCACCGATTTCGACGGCTCGGAAGGTACCGTCGTCTTTGATGGAGCTGACCATAAAGCCGACTTCATCCATATGGGCTGCAACGAGAACCCGTGGTGCGACTGGGGCTTGGCTTTTCTTAAGTCCGAAAATCCCCCCTAATCCGTCTGTCAGGATTTGATCGACGGAATCTTGCAGTTCCCGGCCTAGGTAGGCGCGGATAGCGCCTTCGTGACCAGAAATCCCCTTGAGTTGGGTGACTTCTTGGATAGCTTGGAATAATGGATTCATGCTGTTATTCTCCTTTTTCAGTTTTCTCTAAAATTGTAACACAAGTAGACTTGTGATAAAATAAGGTTTATGAGTATGAAAAGAAAAAGTCAGCCAGTCTTAGGGTTGTTAAGCCTTCTTGGTCTAGCAGGTCTGGCCTATGCGGGCTATAAGTTGCAGGAAGACCGGGCGCGTGTTCGGAGTCAAGAGGAGATGACGGCTACGGTTCGGGCCTTCTTCTCTGAGATGGGTCGAGTGGAGACCCTGTATGTAGAGCTCTACCATTCGGATCGGGATTGCCTGGAAGGTGGTGTCTTTTTGGCGGATGGCCGTCATTATCGCTTCTGGTTGGTTGGAGACCAGCTGGATATTGAGGAGGTAGCACTATGATTGTCCCATCATCGTTTGAGGAAGTGGCTTCTTATCTGGAGCGAGAGGGTCGGTATGTCTTTTATTTTACCGCCGATTGGTGTGGAGACTGCCGTTTTATCCAGCCTCAGATGCCGACTATTGAAGCTTCCAACCCTTCTTTTACCTTTATTCAAATTGACCGCGACGCCTATATGGAGCTGGCAAAATTATGGGATATTTATGGAATTCCGAGTTTTGTTGCGGTTGAAAATGGGAAGGAGCTTGGGCGCTTCGTCAGCCGGGATCGGAAGACAAAAGCGGAAATTGATGCTTTCCTGGCAGGGTTAGTGTGAGTTAGAAAGGGAGTTTATGTTATTTATCTATAATCCACAGGGTGTGGGAGATGTGCTGATGGTCGTTGTGGCCGATGATCAAGGCCAGGCTGTTGAAGTTGAGAAAAAAGGAGCCATTGCGCGTGTTCGCCGAGCTGATAATGAAGAGACGGTTGCTTGGAACTTCTTCCAAGTCAGTGACCGTTTGATCTTGGAGGGAAGTGGCCAGCAGAACTTGTCTGATGCAGACCTTGTGATCTTGAATGATTGGTTGGCTGCAGAAGGCTTTGAGGAGCGCGTGGCTAATTTTGATAGTCCTCGCTTTGTGGTTGGTCAAATCGTGGAGATGGAAGCCCATCCAGATAGTGACCACCTCAATATCTGTCAGGTTGCAGTTGGCCAAGATAAGACAGTTCAAATCGTGGCCGGTGCACCCAATGCGCGCGTGGGCTTGAAGACCATTGTGGCCCTTCCAGGTGCCATGATGCCAAAAGGGAATTTGATTTTCCCAGGACAATTACGCGGCGTGGCCAGTTTTGGGATGATGTGTAGCCCACGAGAATTGGCCCTTCCCAATGCCCCACAAAAACGCGGTATTATCGAACTAGCGGAAGAAACGCCCGTTGGCCAAGCCTTTGACCCAGCTAAACACTGGAGTGCATAACAAGTTAGGGATTGACTCCTTATGTTCTTGAATACTAGAACGTAAGACGTTCTTAGAAAATACGAACCACCGTTGTTGACTCGCAAACTCTGGTTCATACACTCGAGAGTGGGACAGAACTCATTTTATTCGAAATTAGTTCGTTACAAGTCTTTAGTTCATGTTGTAAGCTGAAACGGTTTATACCTAAACCGACCTCGCTCTTTTATTGTTAGGCTCGGGTTCAAACAGTCTCTTCCCAGACTGTTTTCGCTTTCCATATTTAGGGCTCAAGTACTAACAGTCTCTTCCCAGACTGTTAGTACCCACCTCCGGTCTAAAGGCATGTTGAATGCCTTTAGAGTTTATAGATGAAATGAACACAATTCATGTCAATGTTGATTAGGTAGTTTTCGGAGGTCAAAGAGTCAGGAATTAACTCTTTAAGTTTCTAGATAAGAGAACATGAAATGTTCTCTCAATAAAAGCGAACAAAAGTTATTCCACGATCTAAATAGGAAGGTTGAGACTTGTGTCCCAGCCTCGACCCAATTAACCACTGCGTCAAAGTATTTGCAAATAAAATAGGAAGGTTGAGGCTTTTGTCCAACCTTTTTTCATCTTCTTTCCCGAATAAACAGGTAGGAGGGTAAAAAGATGAATCGTATTTTTCTAATTGGTCGTTTAACAGGGACTCCTGAACTTCAGAAGACCCCCTCAAATAAAAGTGTCACCCGTTCAAAACTAGCTGTTAAAAGACGTTTCCGGGACCAAACCGGGGAACGGGAATCGGACTTTATCTCCATTGTCGCCTGGGGACGTCTAGCCGAATATATCACCAGTTATGCTTGCAAAGGTAGCTTGATTGGCGTGGAAGGAGAACTCCGCACCCGTCGTTATGAAAAGGATGGTCAAATGCACTATCTATCTGAAGTCCTTTGCAGCGATTTCCAACTCCTTGAAACCAAGGAACAACGCCTCTTACGGGAACAACGCCGTAAGCTAGAACAGTTTGAGATGGTCAGCGAGGAAGGCGAAGAATTGCCGTTTTAAAGGAAAGGGTGCTTTGTCCGTCTTTCTTGTAAAAACTTTGTCCTCTGGATGAAGTTTTTTTCTTGACTATTGTTGACTAAATGATAAAATAGAAACAGAAATTAGCAGTCGATATAGTAGAGTGCTAACGCTCGCTAAGGTTTCGTCAGCCCTCCTGTGAGAGAAAGTTGTGAGACCGCTATAGGGAGCAGAAATCAAATGGAGGATTTTCTATGTTACAACCCTTAGCAGATAAAGTAATTGTCAAAGTGATCGAGAAGGAGCAGTCTGTGTCTGGTTTTGTCTTGGCGTCTAATGCCCAGTCAGCCACTAAGACAGCCGAGGTCGTAGCTGTTGGAGAAGGACTTCGTTCTTTGAACGGTGATGTGATTGCACCTGCAGTTGAAGCAGGTCAAACAATTCTTTTTGAAGCGCATGCCGGTATTTCTGTTAAAGATGGGGATGAGGATTTCCTTCTCATTCGTGAGTCTGATATTCTAGCAATTGTTCAATAAGGAGTAAAAAATGGCAAAAGATATTCAATTTTCATCTGACGCACGTAGCGCAATGGTGCGTGGTGTGGATATGTTGGCGGATACGGTCAAAGTAACCTTGGGACCTAAAGGGCGTAATGTGGTTTTGGAAAAAGCTTTTGGCTCACCACTGATCACCAATGATGGGGTGACCATTGCGAAAGAAATCGAATTGGAAGATCCTTTTGAGAATATGGGTGCCAAGTTGGTATCCGAGGTGGCTTCAAAAACCAATGATATCGCTGGTGACGGAACAACGACCGCAACCCTTTTGACACAAGCCATTGTCCGTGAAGGGATCAAGAACGTGACTGCCGGTGCCAACCCAATTGGTATTCGTCGCGGAATCGAAGCTGCTACAGCGGCAGCGGTTGCCGCTTTGAAGGAAAACTCTGTGCCTGTTTCCAATAAAGAAGCGATTGCGCAGGTAGCAGCTGTTTCTTCTCGTAGCGAAAAGGTTGGGGAGTATATCTCTGAAGCGATGGAGCGTGTTGGAAAAGACGGTGTTATTACCATTGAAGAGTCCCGTGGAATGGAAACGGAATTGGAAGTGGTGGAAGGAATGCAATTCGATCGTGGTTATCTGTCCCAATATATGGTGACCGACAATGAGAAGATGGTTGCGGAATTAGACAATCCATTTATCTTGGTAACAGATAAAAAGATTTCGAATATCCAAGAAATCTTACCACTTTTGGAAAGTATTCTGCAAACCAACCGTCCTCTTTTGATGATTGCGGATGATGTGGATGGGGAAGCTCTTCCAACCCTTGTCTTGAACAAGATTCGTGGTACCTTTAATGTTGTGGCCGTTAAAGCTCCTGGATTTGGGGATCGTCGGAAAGCCATGTTGGAAGACATTGCAATTTTGACAGGTGCTACGGTTATTACAGATGACTTGGGTCTGGAGTTGAAAGATGCAACGGTTGAAGCGCTTGGTCAAGCAGCTAAAGTTGTTGTAGATAAAGACTCTACAACCATCGTTGAAGGAGCAGGGGATCCTGCTGCTATCAGTAACCGTGTTGGTATCATCAAGTCTCAAATTGAAACCACGAACTCAGACTTCGACCGGGAAAAATTACAAGAACGCTTGGCTAAGTTGGCAGGTGGTGTTGCGGTCATCAAGGTTGGTGCTGCGACAGAGACTGAGTTGAAAGAAATGAAACTTCGCATTGAAGATGCCTTGAATGCGACTCGTGCTGCGGTTGAAGAGGGAATCGTTGCCGGTGGTGGAACGGCCTTGGTGAACGTGATTCCGGCAGTTGCAGCCTTGGATTTATCCGCAGATGAAGAGACTGGTCGTAACATCGTCCTTCGTGCTCTTGAAGAGCCTGTTCGTCAAATTGCTTTGAATGCTGGCTACGAAGGTTCCATCATTATTGATCGCCTCAAAAATGCAGATGCTGGTCAAGGCTTCAACGCAGCTAGTGGTGAATGGGTGGATATGATTGAAACAGGAATCATTGACCCAGTTAAGGTAACCCGTTCAGCCCTTCAAAATGCAGCTAGTGTTGCCAGCCTCATTTTGACAACCGAAGCAGTTGTCGCTAACAAACCAGAACCTCAAGCTCCAGCTGGTCCAGCTATGGATCCAGGTATGATGGGTGGAATGATGTAAGACCGAGAATTACTGACTTACAGGAATTTTCGTAAGAAAACAAGGAAGAAGGTTGAGAATGATTCTCAACCTTCTTTTGTAACCTCTGGTTTCAAGATTGAACTTTTGCCTGTGGGAAAATATGCTATAATATTCCTTGATAGGGGGCTTTTGCTCTTTTTTAAAAAATAGTGAGGGGTGAAGAGTCAGCTCTTCCAACTTCCTCAAAGGAGAAAATCGCATGAAAAAGAAACACCTTTTAGGGACAACTCTGCTACTCGGGTCGTTTGTGACGCCAGCTGTGTTGCAAACGGCTGCAGTCGTTCGGGCGGATGAGTTCTACCAATACCAATCGACTGCTCAGGCAGCGGACATCACGAACTGGATTGCCAGCACTCCAGAGCAAATCAAGCAAAATATGCAGAACCAGAATATTCGGGTTGACCAATCTGGTACGGTAGTGGATTCTGGGCAAGATGGCCAAGTTTACGTAATCCAGTGGGGGGACACCCTCTGGGGGATCTCACAGGCAACAGGTATTTCCATTGCTAAACTGGCTTATGACAACAACATTCAAAATGTGGATTTGATCTATGCTGGAGACACGCTGATTCTTAAACGGGATGGGCAAGTGCCAGTCGACTACAAATACAATGGGTACGGTCAGCACTGTGCCATGACCAAGGTTGTGATTAATAACTATATTCACAATGGAAATAACTATATTTACAACGATAATTCCACAAATGTGAATGTGGATGTTACGTTGTTACAACAGAGTGTCATTAATATTTTCCCAGAAGTTGACCAGTCCCAAATTGTAAAAGTTGAGTATAAACCAGACATTAAGGTAGAAGATGCTCCGGATTGGAAGCAACCTGTTGCGCAAAATCCAGACGATGAAAAAGACCCTAATAGTGGATCCACTATGAGTAAGTTGTTTGATGATGACTCTGATTCTGGTTCAGAATCTCCTAGTTCTCCTTCAGGAGATGGTACAGTTGGTACAAGTGGGGCAGCTCCAACTGACAGCAGTTCTCCAGCCCCATCTGAATCTAGCACTAATTCAAGTTCAAGTACTACCCCTAGCGATACTGAACCTACTTCTTCCTCTACAAAACCATCAAGTTCTGAAAAGGTTCTAGAAAGGGAGGAATTCCTTGACAAGGTTCAAGCTGAAATCAGAACTCTTAAATCTAAGGATTTGAGCAGTTCAAATAACCTCGCATTGAATTTCTTGGATAACAAGGATGACTTCAACCAAAATGCAAGTTTAATTGCCGGGTTGGATATGAAGAGTTTGTATGAATCAAAACCTCAAGTTTTGACCACAGACATTAGCAAGTATACAGAAAGTTCTGCTAAGAAGGTGGCGGAAGAAATCTATGCGAAGCTCAAGGTCAAAGCTTCTGAGTTGGCAGATGCTAAATACTTGCAGATTGACTTGACCAAAGAGGGTAGCCGCGATGCCTTCAATGTTAAAGTTTACAAAGAAGTAGAAGAATCTAGTTCAAGTTCAAGCTCAAGCAGTAGTTCAACTCCAGTGACACGTTCTTCATCCTCTTCTGATGACTATGAAGACTTTGACACTAGCTCTTCTGAGTCAACTTTCAGCCGGACTGAAACTAGCACCAGCTCTAGCTCTAGCTCAGATTCATATGAGGAGTAAAAGCAAATATGAAAAACCTGAAAGAATTACTCAATAATAAATATGTTCGCATGGGCTTGGCTGCATTAGTTGTAGTCGGAATCGGAGTTGGAGGATATTTCTACTGGGGTGGCCACCGCTTGGATAAGGTTGTGCAAGGAAAAACCTACCAGTATTCCAGTATCCTTGATGGTACTCAAAACGACAAGATGATGTATGTGACTTTCCAAAACGGAGGGAATCAAGTTGTCGTGACCCAAAGCCGTGAAGTGGCCCTTAAAGCAGCCAGTTCACCAGAGGAATTTAAGAAATCCTATGAAGAGCAAGCTGCAGAATGGCGTTATGCGGTAACGCCAACCACTCTCACTTTAGGTAAAAAGGAAAATGATGAGCTATCCCAATGGCAATACAATTCTGTCTTTGCCGTTGGTGACCAGTTCACATCCGATAGTTTCACCTACCAAATTGCCAAAGGTGGACAAGGGGAAGTGAAGCAAAAAATGGTCTTCAAAGAAGTCCAGTAAGATAAAGGAGATGCCACCCGTAAGGGTGGTTTTTGTATCGTAAAGGAGGAATTGACGATGGCGAATTTCTTATTTCTAAGCCCTTTGGGCTGGACTCATCATGTTTGGGATTTAGTGGTTGACCTTCCAAGTATCAAAGATAATTGGACAAGTTTAGAATTTTTGGAGACTAGTTTTCCGACGATTTCTAAAGATACCATCCGACAAAAAATAGCAACCCAACTAGATACTCTAGAGTCTCCCAAAATTGTGATTGCTGCTTCTTTTGGGGTTCCAGTTTTGTTAGACTATCTCCAAAAACATCCCACTCAGCTGAATGCTCTCATTTTGATTGATGGGTTTGATGAAATTCCTGATTTACAACAATTGCCCGTATTGTTTGAAAATCAAAAAGAGACTTTTTCAACCCAAGAAGCTTATCTGGATGAAATGGTTAGCTCAGATTCTCCAGTAGGGGAGGAAGTTGCCTCGATTTTATTCAAAAATCTACAAAAGGAAGAATCTGCTTATCGTGTTCGTTTGGGGAACCGAGCTGCCATCAATTACTTGGGTCTGTACTCCGGCTTTGATAGTCAAGAAGCCCTGTTACCAGCTGTCAATCAAACTGAAAAGGTGATTCTTTTTTTCCATATTCCGTTAGCTTTACCTCATCATCTGATTCATCCTCAAGACCATTTGTTGATGCTAACTCAACCTGAACAGTTAAAAAATACTTTGGTAAAGCTACCTGAATAGTCGTGTGAAAAATTTCATGCTCTTTTTTTCAATCCTCATTTTTGTTACAATATTTTGTAAAAAATAAGAAGGGATGTCCTGTATGATCCGTATAGTAGGATTGAAAAAGAGTTTTGGTCAGAAAGTGGCTTTGGATAAGGTTGACTTGGAACTGGCCAGTGGAGAAATTTTGGGATTTTTAGGGCCATCTGGTTCGGGGAAGTCAACAACCATTGGGATCTTGACGGGACAGGTGGATCCGGATGCGGGTCTGGTTCAGGTTTTCGACAAGGATGTGAAAGACCTAGGGGCGGAGGATTTTGCCCAAATGGGTTTGATGAGTGATGCTCTTGGTTTTTATGAAACCTTAACGGTTTATCAAAATCTGACTTTTTTTGCTCGCTTTTTTCAAATTCCAATGAAAGAGGTGGATGCCTTGTTGAAGCGCTTAGAGTTATGGGAGGAACGGGATGTTCGGGCGTCTAAGCTATCGACGGGGATGAAGCAGCGAATGATGCTGATTCGGGCGGTGCTTTATCGTCCTCAATTGTTATTCTTGGACGAACCAACATCCGGTTTGGATCCAAGTTTGACTAGAAAGATTCAAGACTTGCTGCTGGAATTGAAAGAAGCAGGTGTTGGAATTTTTCTGACGACCCATAATATGGAAGAGGCGACTCGCCTTTGTGACCGCTTGGTTTTGCTTCATAAGGGGCGGATTGTGGAGTCTGGAACACTGGAGGAGATTCGGGAACGTCAGGTACCCAATGAGGATTTAGTAACCATTCGCTATCGGGATGGCCAGTCGAGGGTTGTTCCACGAGCTGAGGTCAGCCAGTACTTTTCGGATCAAGTGATTGGAATGGATTCGACGGAAATGGATTTAGAAGCGATTTTTATCAAATTGACAGGAGCATCCCTACATGAATCATAGAGTAAAGAGCCTACTTTGGTTACGTTGGCAATTCTTACAAAGTAATAAATTTTTGCTATTTGTCTTTCTGATATCCCCTTATGTGGATGCGTATTTGTTGCGAATTTTTGTTGAAATGATGAGTGGGAGAGGAGAAGAAGCCGGTATTGCTATTCTCGTATCTGGACTCTTATTAGGGGGTCTTACCTATGGTAACGCAGCTGTTTTTGCTTGTACTATAGCTGCCGAGGAGAAACAGAAGCGGAATCTTCGGACCCTGTCGCTTGCAGGAGTGACGACAGGGGAGTATCTGCTATCGACTGCACTTATTCCTTTTGGAGCGGCGATTATTCTGGGGAGTGTGACTCCGTTCCTATTTGGGTTACCGGTTACGAATTGGTTGCTTTACTTTGCCTTGTTATTTGTAACTGTGGTCACCTATTTGCTAGTTGGTTTGGCCATTGGCTTAGTCTTGAAGAATGTTGCCCAAGCAACCATTGTTTCCATGGTCTTGTTTTTACTTTCTTGCCTCTTACCTATGTTTTATGTGGATTGGACTTGGATCCAAGGATTCATCGATCTTAGTTTAATGGGAGCTAGCCACACATTCTTGGTGACGGGTAGTGTGAAACCCCTGTCCCTTTTGGCTTTGTTGATTTGGTTTGGCCTGGCGGCTGTTCTAGCAGTTTGGGCCTACCAGAGGAACCGAAAGGAGGAGCGGTAGTTTTTAGGAGGAATTGTGAAAAATTCAGATTTTAGGCGCTTGTTTATGGGCCGATTGTTTTTGAATCTAGGGGATAGCTTGGTCTACATGATTTGTATGTGGTACCTGTATCAAGTAACCCAAGATTCATTTTATACGGGAGTTGCCAGTTTCCTGTTTTCTCTGCCAGTTTTGCTTGGAATGTTCTGGGGCCCTATCGTGGATCGTCGGGATCAGAGGCGATTATTGGGGACTCTATCGGGTCTACTTGTTCTGGCGCTCCTAATCCTCAGCCTTGTAACTCACTGGCTAGGTTTTAAGCTCTGGTTTCTATTGCTAGCCATTCCAGTATTGGCGACGGCTTCGGAGTTTCTTTATCCGGTAGGGGAGGCTCTCCTGCCTCGAATGGTAGCTCAAGAAGAGTTGACCAGAGCAAATTCTTGGCTGATGATGTCCAGCACAGGTGCAGATTTATTTTTTAATGCTATTTCTGCTCTTATCCTGTCCCTGCTTAGTCTCAATCAGCTCTTTGGTCTGACGAGCCTTATTTTCTTTCTAGCTTTCTTTTGTTTTAAACGAATAAAGACTTCTAACTTTCCAAATAAAATAGAGCAGGAAAAAAGGGACTTCTGGGGAAGCTATGTGAGGGAACTCAAGGAAGGATTGGCTTTCGTGCGGCAACCACTGGTGTTAAGGCTTCTTTTCCCGCTTTTGCTGATGAATTGTATCTATGCAATCTTTTATGTGAGCTTGCCGGAGTTCACCAGCCTAAACTTTCAGACACCGACGGTTTATGGCCTCTTGTTGATGTTGCTGGGAATAGGTGCTATGCTGGGGTCTGGCTTGAGTGAATTTGTGTCAACCCGCATTCGGACCGGTTATTTGGTCGCTTTTTCTTACGCAATTACTGGGCTTGCATGGGTGCTAGCGGTAGTCAGTCTCCGGATTCATGTACTCCCGCTCACGATGCTCCTTACCCTCCTTTCAGGTCTTTCCAATGGCGTGGTAAATGTAGCTTACTCTGTACTCTTCCAAAAATTGCCTCCACAAGAAATGATCGGACGGGTACATACGATAAATATGACCCTGCTGCAAAGCAGTGTGCCTCTAGCTTCTTTACTAGGAGGCCTATTCGTGAGAAACCTTTGTGCCTCCACTATGATGGTGATTTGTGGAGCCAGCCTGCTCTTGCTTTCCCTATCGCTCTTGCTGAGTTCCTCCTTCCGAAGTCTGCCTAAGATTGGGGAGACTGGGGAAATGGAAGATAGTTCAAGTGAAGTATAAGTTAAGATAGAAGTATGCATGCTAAGTGAAAAGAGTATCAAAAAGAGCCTATAAACTAGGCTTTTTCGTCTGTATTCATCTGCCCCCTGCAGGCTGATTTTTTTTGTAATAATTTTGAAATAATGACTAAAAATGTTGATTTAAAGCGATTTTAAGGTAGATAAAGTTGAGTTAAATGAGTATTTTTAAGAAATTTAGATGGGCAAAAAATGGACAAGTAATTTTATTAACCAAATACACAATGAACAAAGATTTTATAATTAAATTTATACTAAATACAAAAAATAAAAAATATTCAGAATTTTATTGACGAATATACATGTGGGATATATACTATTATTGTAGACGTTTACAAAAAATAAGAAAAAGGAGTACTGACAATGATTACTGAAAAAGCAACAACTCTGAAACAAGCATCACAAGAAACATGCTATGATTTTGAACGTACCATTACGGAAGTATCTTCAAAACAAAAAGGAATTGGACAAGAAACTTGTTATGACTGGAAGTAAGTCTTACCTAGGTATAGTTTAGGAGATGCAATTTATTGCATCTCTTTTTAAGTATAGGAAGGATGTATCATGGATAGAAAAGATATGATATTTAGTTCTCTGGGTTCTGAAATGAAATTTAGATACACGATCTTGGAGAGGCATCCTCAGTTATTGGATGTCGAGCTAGATTTTAATAGAGTTTTTTATTTATTTTTTAAAGAAAATGGGAGATTTACTTTATATTTTTATATTTCATTTGTTAATTTTTTGATCAATTCACATGTTGATTTTGAAATTTGTAAATCTGTATTGAGGTATGCAGCAAGAAGTTCATTATTTAATCGAAATGCGATTTATATGATGAAAAGTGATTCCTACGTCGGTTTTTTTAGAAAAGATGATGAAATTTTTGGATTTACGGCATCTGAACAAGAACTAAAATATTTGATGAAAGAGTATGGTATTTTGAAGGAGTATGGATGTTATGGATTTCTCTAATGATAAGAAAATATACTGTGTTTATTTTTTAAATTTATTAATTTCAGGTTTTTTCTATTCCTTTATGACTGGTACTTTGATTCGTTTTAATAATCAAAACACATTGTTAATTTTACTGATTTCTTCTGTAATAGATCTTTTGTTACTGTTAGGTCTAAAGAAAACAACTGTGATTCAAAGTATATCTTTAAGGAATTACTCTTGGATTACGTTCTTGATTTGTTCAATGTTTTTTGGTTTGATAAGTTTTAAGGATCAGCTAGAACTTTATTTATTGATGTATTCTGTGATTACGCTTCTTATAAGTTGTATGGCTTTGATATTGCAAGAACAAATTTTAAAAGTAGAGTTAAGCTTGACCACGGGTTTTTTTAATATTCAACTTTTAAGAAATGGTTCTAAAATGTTGGGGTTCTTTTTAGGGATTTTATTATCAGGGGATAGTTTGAGGATGTTTTTTTTATATCTTTGTATGATTTTCCTTTTTTTTAATTCTCTTTTTAGTTTTTCTTTAACCGAAAAGGTTCAATTAGAATCTGTTCAAAGGCAGGTTGGGATTCTAGGAAAGGAATCATACCTGTTATTGGGGATTACAGGTACAACTATGGTAATTTGGATTCCCTTGATTACGAAAACGTTTATTGAAGGTGGACTGGATACAATTTCGTGGTTACCTTTCTTATTACCGGGGATTACTTCGATTTTATTAATTCAACTTCAGAAAAAGCACATGTGGCTATTTACTTCTACTGTTATTGAATATATTGCTTTATTATTGTTTGTATTATTTTTCTCTCTGCGAATTTTGTCTATATTTCCAATTTTACAAGCGATAATTTTTATTTGAAAATAACACAGTAAAAAAGCGCAAAAAAACACTATCTGTGTTATACTTAAGGTGAACATATTTAAAAATGTCTTAAGGGTGTTGCCGCATCCCTAATGCTTTTACTGCTTCATAAGTTTGATGTGTTTTCAAAAGTTTGTAGACAATTCTTAGTATCTTATGAGCACAAGCGATAACAGCCTTCATC
>NZ_JAEMED010000021.1 GCF_016458205.1 Streptococcus sp. 121
GCTTTTGTCAAATCGAATTTGGCATTTGTTTTTAGATGCTTCATAAAATTTGGAAGCCGTAACTCTTCAAAAATGTCATCGAAGACCATCCAGCCATAAGATTTGTCTGGTTCATTCATGGGAGCAAGTAGATCATAGGTAACTTGGATAGTTTTTTCTGGATTTAAAAGGCCAGCTTTAGCCTCCTTCTTCAGTCGATCCAAGATACCTGGTTCACTTTCCTCCATTTCATCAAGCAGACCGTATTTGTGAAGTATTCTTTGTTTTACTTTCCCGTCCTTACGATATCCTTCAACAAGATAAACATGAGTCCTACCTTCTTTGTTAGTAGTCGTTTTAATAAAAGCCATATTTCTATTATATCATACACAACCATATACAACAAGTGTTTTGTGCAAAAAATGTTGAAAAAATCCAGTTCTATCAAGCGGTTGAGCTGGATTGCTTACAACACAAAGTGATAAACTCGGGATTATAGCATCTAATACTCTGTGCAGTTCAAAATCTGAACCTTGTTAAACCTCTTCTTCAATTCCTAAATTAAGATTCGAGTCAGATTTCAAACTGCTTTGAGTATTCTGATTTTGAAATTAAATTGGTATAAGAAGCCCTCTGACAATTTTTCCTTTTCCTAAAAAGAAAGACTGGGCAGCGCCCAGTCTCGACCTTCTGACCTACCATGTCCAGTCGTCTTCCTCAATCGGTTCCGCAGTCTTGCGACGGCGACCATCCTTGTAGGTTACTTCATCATCATATTCAATTAAATCTTCTTTATAAGGCAGGATAGCGGAGAGAAGGATATAGAGAAATAGGGCCCATCCATCTGTCAGTAACAGGAAGAGCACGTATAGAACCCGGGCTAGAGTCGGATCAATCCGGAATTTATCCGCCAATCCGGCCAATACACCACTTACAATTTTTCCTTTCCGCATTTTATAATACTTGGTCATGATGATCTCCTCACTTTCTATTGCCATTATAGCAAGTTCCCAGTTCGACTTCATCAGCCTTGAGGCGGATTTATCTTCTCCATCAAGCGGCCCCCACAAGCGCCACAGCGATAGCGGTCCAGCTGGATGCGCCGTTGACGCTGGAAATGCTGGCCGCAAACGGAGCAGACATAGGTGTGTCGCTTGCTATTTTTTGGTGGCGGTGCATAGCGCAAGCCATCCACCTCTTTCAACAGGCGCTTAAAATCCGCGTCCCCATGTCTATAACCCTTTTTTTCAAAATAAAGATGGTAATGGGTCAGCTCATGCCGAACTACCTGACGAAAAACGGCCTCACCATACTCCTCAAGGATTCTCGGAGCAAATTCCAGATGACCATCTTTCGGAAAAAAGCGGCCGCCCGAAGTGCGAAGCCGCCGATTCCACACGGCCTCATGTCTGAATGGTTTCCCAAAATCTTCTAGGGAAACTTTTTGAACATAGCTAGTTAGATCCATTTTCTTCCACCATGGTCAAGCTAATCCGGTTCTGAGGGACCTGTACGTCCAAGACCCAAACCGTCACCAAGTCTCCGACAGAAACGACTTGACTTGGATGTTTGACAAAATTTTTACTCAACTGGGTGATGTGAACTAAGCCATCCTCATGAACACCAATATCTACAAATGCTCCGAAGTCCACGACATTGCGAACAACACCTTCGAGTTTTTGCCCTGGTTTCAAATCCTTAATATCCAAGACATCTGACCGCAATTGTGGACCCGCAAAGGAATCCCGTAAATCACGTCCAGGCTTCAACAAATCTTGAATGATATCCTCCAAGGTTAGAGGTCCAACACCCAGTTCATCTGCCATTTCTGAAATAGAAAGACTGGACAGCTTGCTCTTAGCCGTAACGTCTAGATCTACAATGGCAAGTTTCTCAAAGAGTTTGTTCACCACCGAATAATTTTCCGGGTGGACTCCCGTCCGGTCTAAGACATTAGCCGCATCCGGAATCCGCAAGAAACCAGCTGCCTGCTCATAGGCCTTAGCCCCAAGTCTAGGAACCTTCTTCAAGTCCTTGCGACTGGTGAAGGCCCCTTCTTCTTGGCGATAGCGGACAATGTTTTCCGTTAAGGTTTTGTTCAAGCCAGAGACATGACTTAAAAGGGCTGGACTGGCAGTATTAACGTTGACTCCCACTTGGTTCACCACGGTTTCGACCACAAAGTCTAACTGCTCCCGTAATTTTTTCTGGCTCACATCATGCTGGTATTGGCCTACACCAATGGATTGGGGGTCAATTTTTACCAACTCTGCCAGAGGATCTTGTAGACGACGGGCAATAGAAATGGCAGACCGCTTCTCTACCGGTAAATCTGGAAATTCTTGACGAGCCAATTCACTGGCGGAGTACACCGATGCTCCACTTTCGTTGACAATGACATAGGCTACTTCTGGGAAGTCTTTTAAGACTTCTGCTACAAAGGCTTCACTTTCGCGACTGGCTGTTCCATTTCCGATAGCAATAATCTCGATTTTCCAATCCCTGATGAGTTGGCTCAGACGCTTTTTGGCAGCCTCAATTTCAGAGGCCTTAGCGGGTTTAACCGGATAGATAACTTCCGTGGTCTGGAGGTCTCCCAGTTGATCCACAACCGCTAACTTAGCCCCTGTTCGAAAGGCAGGGTCGAAACCAAGGACCATCTTCCCTTTCAAGGGAGCTGTCAATAATAAGTGGCGGAGATTATCTGAAAAGAGTTCGATGGCTCCTTCTTCCGCCACTTCCAGCATTTCAGACTTAAGGCGGCGCTCCATGGTAGGAAGCAGACGTTTTTTCAGACTTTCATCGACCACTTGAGCCAACAAATCCGTTTTTTTGACAAAACGAGCCAAGAAAAAGCGTTGCATCTTGTCTAGCTGGTGATCAAACTTGATGCGAAGGACTCCAAGTTTTTCACCTCGATTCAGGGCCAAAAGTCTGTGAGGTGGGAGACTTGCAAGACTTTCTGAAAAGTCATAGTAGTTTTCAAAGACTTGCTTGGGATCTTTTTCCTCATCTTTCAACTGACTGGTAAGGGTCGAGTTGTCACGGACTTCTTGGTAGAGCCAGGAACGGAGACCATGATTTTCAGAAATAGCTTCAATGGCAATTTCCTTGGCTCCTTCAATGGCCGCCGACGCTGTTGGATAGGCCTCAGAAGTCAAAGGTTCTGCCGCAGCTTTCAGATTGTCTGCACCTTGAAAAATCAAACGTGTGAGCGGAGATAAACCAGCTTCGCGAGCTAGACTGGCCTTGGTTTGTTTTTTCTCCTTATAGGGAAGGTAAAGCTCCTCCAATTCCGTCATTTTTTCAGCTGCTTCAATAGCGGACTGAAGTTCTGGAGTTAATTTTCCTTGTTCTTCAATTTTACCCAGGATGGTTGCTTTTCGTTCGTCCAAGGCTGTCAGACTCGCCATTCGATCCGCAATGGTCTTAATTTCCACTTCATCCAACCCTTTTGTTTTATCCTTCCGATAACGAGCAATAAAGGGAATGGTTGCTCCTTCAGCAAGGAGGTCCAAAACAGTTTGGACCTGGGTTTGGGTAATCGTTAATTCTTCTGCAATTCTTGTGATATTTTTATCCATAACCTTAAGTATAGCATAGGCTGGGTGGTTTGGGCATGAAAAAACGACCCAAGTTCGGGTCGCTAACTTTAAAAAAATCTCTGTAGCTTTTCCTGATTTTCCACAAAAAAAGCTCTCTAGCCATTCCAATCCATACGCATAACTGAATCCTTCAAGTAGCACAGAAAATCCATATTCTCAAATCCTAACTCTTTCAATGCTCGGAAGGTTTCAAAAGGAGAAGTCATTTTCTCCATTTTAATAATTTTACCAATATCAAGCACATCTTGTTCACGAGAGCTCATAATCTTCATCCCCATCACATAGGTTAGGGGAACAATATATACAGTTAAAGATTGAAAAGAGTATAATAATTCACAGATCTCAAGATCCGGGGCCGGGTTTAAATTGGCCACCTCATTATTTAACCACTGTTCCTCACGCGTATTAATATGAAAAAGTTTCCCAATTTTTGCAATAATCCTATTTATTTCGTGTGATTCCTCATAGAATGCATCCACATCTTGCGTTGCTCGAAGACCATGGTATTCAAGTACAAAACCTCCAACACAGATAATTGATAAATCGAGATTAGCTTGGGTTAATTCTTGATCTAGAGCTTGGAAAACTACTTTCATTTTATCCATGCTTATACTTCTCCATTAAATGTCGCACATTGTTTAAGGGACTTTTTTTATTCAAAGCAACGATATAATCATGAGTTGGAGAACCTATTGAAACTGCCTGTTGTAAACTAACCTTTTGAAAATTCGTTAAGCTTTCAGATTCAATTAATCTCTGAACATCTTCTGCAGTTAAATAAGTGGAAGCCTCAAAAATGACTTTTCTAAGATATCGAAACCAATGAGCAGTATTAAAACGAGAGTTTTCTGCAGCCTTCACCATATATTCATACCAATCCATACACAACTCCTTTCCCTCATATTTAAGAATTGCCAATTCTATTGCTTTTCCCACTTTCATACTATCAAAAAAAAAGGATTCTTTCCAATATAAACTGACTCCTTTTGATGATTTAGCCGACTCTTAGTCCTGTTTCATCTACCTCAATATGGTATAATTTTAAAAAACACAGAAAGAGGTTCCCTATGCCTGCCAAAGCTATCATTACTATTTTTGGTGCCAGCGGAGATCTGGCCAAGCGTAAGCTGTATCCAGCCCTATTTCGTCTCTTCAAAGCTGGAAAACTAGCAGACAATTTCGCCGTTATTGGAGCGTCTCGCCGTCCTTGGTCCAAAGAAGAATATGAAGCAGTTGTTTTGGAATCCATTCAAGATTTAGTGACAGAACAAGCTCAAGCTCAAGAATTTGCTTCTCGTTTTTACTACCAAAGTCACGATGTGACCAATGTAGCAGATTATCAGAATATCCGAGCTCTCCAAAGCCAGCTCAATGATCGTTACCGGGCAGAAAATAACAAACTCTTCTTCCTCTCCATGTCTCCACGGTTCTTTGGAACCATCGCCAAACACCTTAAATCCGAGAGCATCATCGATGGACTTGGTTTTGAACACCTCATTATCGAGAAACCTTTTGGAACCGATTTAGAATCTGCTTGTGTGCTCAACGAGGAACTGATGGATTCCTTCCGTGAAGATCAGATCTTCCGGATTGACCATTATCTAGGCAAGGAGATGGTCGAAAACATTTATGCTATGCGGTTCGCCAACCCCATTATCGATCGCATCTGGGATCGCCACTCCATTCACAACATCCAGATTACACTAGCCGAGCAGCTAGGTGTTGAAGAGCGCGGAGATTATTATGACCAATCCGGCGCCCTTCGGGATATGGTTCAAAACCATGCCCTACAGATTTTGTCCCTTTTAACCATGGATAAACCCCATTCCTTCAGCAAGCATGATATCCGGGCAGAAAAGGTCAAGGTCTTCCAATCCTTGAAGAAGCCTGGTGTAAAAGAGCTAGCCAGCCACTTTGTACGGGGACAATACACCGCTAACCAGGATTTAGCAGGCTATCGCGAAGAGCCTAAAGTAAATCCAGAATCCATGACCGAGACTTACTTCGCCGGTGTCTTCTTTATCGACAGCGACCGTTTCCGCAATGTCCCTATGTTTATCCGCACCGGTAAACGCTTGGCTGAAAAGGCTACACGAGTGGATATTGTCTTTAAACAAGAACAGACCATTTTCAATGAGAGTTTAGAACCAAACATTTTAACCCTCTACATCCAACCTGAAGAGGGCATCTCCTTGCGCTTCAACCAAAAAGAACCTGGCTATGATTTCAAGATTGTTCCTCAAGCCATCACTTCTTTCGACCGAGCTGAAGGACCTGAAGGCTATGAGAAACTGATTTTCGAAGCCCTTCAAAGCAATTCATCCAACTTCAGCCACTGGCATGAAGTGAAGGCCAGCTGGAAGTTGATCGACAAAATCGAACAAAGCTGGCGCGAGGACCAAAGTCCCCTCCACTTCTACCCAGCCGGTTCCCATGGACCCGAAGCTGCAGACAAGCTTCTTGCCCAATTTGATGCCAAATGGATTTGGTAATCGCAAAAGGATTCGCGCTGCGAATCCTTTTTAAAATCGTATCCTCTTTGGTTTTATACAAAATAATGCCGACCCAAACGGAGATTAAGGAAGGGAGGACTAGTAAAGTCAAAACACTGGGGTGCGTTAGATCCCACTTTCCAAATTCACTAGCGGATAATTCCGCCAGTTTTAAAAAGCTGTTCAAATTGTTAAAAAGGTCCTGATAAACCGTCACATAAATCAAGAGCCACTGGATAATGTATTCACAAAGGGTTTGTACCTGGTTCGAGATGGAAAAGGTGGGGAAAAACCAACGATTGATCCAGTAGAGAATAAAACCATTGAGAACCGCCAGTAACAAGACCACCACAAACAATGAACTTCCTGAATCTAACAAAACAAGGGATACGTCTGAAATGGCAATGAGAAAAGCAAACAGCGTAAATAAGATCATTCCAATGAAGGCTTCACCTGCCACCAGTAACAATGCCTTGAAAAGATTAAAACGCTTGCCTTTCTCCAAGTTCGCCAGGTAACCTGAAAAAGCAAATAAGAGTAAGAGGCCTAGGAGTGCCATCTAAAGTCTCCAATCTATCACATCTACCAAAAAGTGAAGGCTGGTACACCAAGGTCCAGCCTCATATTAGATAAACCGAATTCCGTCAGAAATAACCTTAGTCAATGTCCGACACAAAAACGCCATCCAAGAGGGAACGCATAAATTGTTCAGACTTGAAGTCACCAATATCGTCCAATTTTTCCCCAAAACCAATTAGTTTAACGGGAATATCCAATTCTTGACGAATCGCTAGCACAACGCCACCGCGGGCGGTACCATCGATTTTGGTGAGGACAATCCCTGTCACCGGGGTAATCTTCGAGAATTCTTTAGCTTGGACTAAAGCGTTTTGCCCTGTTGAAGCATCCAAGGATAGGAGGGTTTCATGTGGCGCATCTGGAACCACGCGCTTGATAATCCGACCAATTTTTTCCAACTCAGCCATCAGATTGTCTTTATTTTGTAAGCGACCAGCTGTGTCAATCAGAAGTACATCAACTTCCTCAGCTTGGGCTCGCTCCAAGCCATCATAAACGACGCTGGCGGGATCACTTTTTTCAGGTCCTGTTACAACCGGAACATCGACGCGGTTACCCCATTCAACCAACTGAGCCACAGCTCCGGCGCGGAAGGTATCCGCTGCCACCAACATGACCTTACGACCTTCTTCTTTATAGCGATAGGCCAATTTTCCAATGGAGGTGGTTTTCCCGACTCCATTGACACCTACAAAGAGCATGACAGTAAGACCTTCTTGGAAGTTGATTTCTTCTTCGTAATGGCCATCTTTATCATAGATGTCTACTAATTTTTCAATGATGACCCGGCGAAGATCTTCCGGTTTTTTGGCATTTTCCAGACGTGCTTCTTGACGAAGGTCTTCCGTTAATTGCGTTGCGACCTGGACACCGACATCACTGGTAATCAAGAGCTCCTCTAATTCCTCAAAGAACTCCTCATCCACCGCTCGGAAATTGGCAAAGAAAGCATTGAGGCTTTCCAAGAAACCTGAGCGGGTTTTCTGCAAGCTTCGATTGTACTTTTCAGCCTCGGTTTCCCGACGTTTGCGGACTTCTTCCAAGGCCTCCTGAAATTGTTCTTCCTCAACCTTGCGGCTAGCCGCATCCAGTTGAGCGCGCATTTGTACGTAGTAATCTGGTAAGGTGTCGGCTGTTACCTTTTCAACTTCTGAAGTCATTTCTTCAGAGTCTGACTCAGAAACTTCTTCGACCTGACTCTCCATTAAGTCTTCAGATTCAGTTTTTTCTTCAGTGGGCAACTCAGATTCAGATGCCATTTCCGCTTCGTCTGTCTCGACCGCCTCACTTGCCACTGTCTCTTCAACTTCTTCCTCAACTGGTTCCTTTTTCTCAACTCCAAATAGGCGATCAAATAGCCCCATGTTCTTTCTCCTTCAATATATATTCTTCAACGGCACGAGCGACCCCGTCCTGGTCATTGGTCCAATCCAAGACCTTCCAAGCCACTTCTTTCAAGGCTGGCACTGCATTGCCCATGGCAACCCCATAACCTGCCCATTCAATCATGCTTAGGTCATTGGCCTCGTCCCCAAAGGCCATGACCTGATCCCTGCTTAAGCCTAGGAGAGCCGTCAATTTCTCCAACCCTCTTGCCTTATCCGCCTCTTTTGGCAACCACTCTAGCAATTGATCTCTGGACTTAAAGATTCCATATTTTTCAAAAAATGGGGCTGGGATTTGTTCTAAGGCCCCATCTAAAGCAGCTGCGTCATGAGCTGAGATACACTTATTATAAAAGGCTTGCTCATCTAAGTCGGCAAAGGAAATCAAGCTAAAATCTAAGCTTGGGTTGAAAGACTGGTAACGTGAGGCAATCGGTCCTTCAATATTAAAGACTGTCCCTTCCTGGATAACATCCAAGGGTAAGCCCAAGTCACGGCTAAGCTGGTAGAGTTCCTGAACTTGGTCGTAGCTAAACCGAGCCTCCGCTAAAATCTCCCCTGTATTGCGTTGGATCAAACCACCATTAAAGGTAATCGCATATTCTTCTTCCTGAGCATCCAGCTCCAACTCCTTTAACAGAAAATTCATGGCTTTAAGCGGACGTCCTGTCGTCAAAACGACCTTAACACCCTGCTCCCGTGCAGCGGCAAGGGCTGCCTTGGTTCGTGGGCTGATCTTTTTGTCGCTCGTTAATAAGGTTCCATCCAAATCAAGGGCAATTAAACGAATATCCATCAAACCATCTCCTCCATATATGTAAGCACAGAGCCCTCGCTGGCAGGTCCAATCACACGGTCTGCCAAAGCCTTAATTTCATCTTTCGCATTTTCCGGACTAATGGCCAAACCAGCCAATTCCAACATCTGACGGTCATTAAACTGATCTCCAAAAGCCACTAAATCATCCGGATGCCAATCCTTCATAATCAACAAGCGCCCAAGAGCACCCCCCTTATCAATCCCTGTAGGAACAATATCTAAGGTTTGGAAGCCCGTTGTCATCACCGAATAATCTGGTAAGGCCTGCGCAATCCAAGCCAAGCCTTCGACCATTTCTTCCGGTTTCAAATTCAGAGTTACCTTGAAAATCGGTTCCCGCATTTCCTTTAAATTCCCAATCAACTGAACGTTGGGATGGTAACGACGTGAAAAGGCTAAGTATTCTGGATCAACCGTATTCAAGGCATAAACCTCATTCTCTGCAGAAAAAATCAGCTGATTCTTGTCGACATAAGGACTGGATTCCAAAGTCACAAATAACTCTTCCACCGCCAGCTCATCCATCGTGCGAGACCAAATCACTTCCCCCCGCTCTTCAATAATCGACCCATTTTCACCAATCAAATAAATCCGATCCCGAAAGGGTGCAAACAGTTCCCGCATGGAAGCAATTCCCCGACCAGACGCTGCCGCAAACACAATCCCTTTCTCCTCTAAACGATCCAATAACTTCGAAAAACGTTCCTGGTCAAATTGATGATTGCCATCCAAAAACGTACCGTCTAAGTCTGTCGCAATGATTTTCATAACCCACTCCCTTGTCTTCTTGAAATTTTCATTGAGTTCATACGTTCCTATTATACCAAACAATCCTAGAGGCTGGGGAACAGGAAATAGAAAACGGAATCTGCCCAACATAAAACAGATTCCTTGATAGTCAAAAGATGAGAATAACAAAAGGGAGAACCTACTAGTAATTAGATAGACAATCAGCTCTCTACATACACGGATAAGGTTTGAGACAATACTTGATTTGAATAGAAAGTCGTTACCGCAACGAACACAAAATAGCCGCTAACAATAGGATTTCAACCGATTGGACACCCATTTCGACCACATAGACAAACCCTCTATCATTTTCAAATTTTCCATGGTTTAATAGATGTAGAAAGGAGGAAATGTTATGAAGGTAAAAAAAAAACCATTGATCCATCATTTTCCGAAGTTTTAGTGAATTTCAAGATTCGCTCTCTTACTCCTCAACTCTCTGAACTCACTGCCTACGCCAATCACATTGAACACTCAAAAGATCAATTGACTGTCAAATTAGACCAAGAAATTCATTTCTTAAAATGGAGAGAGATTACTAGAATCTATCTGGAAAATCGAATCTTGCAAGTTCGTGCCAAGCAACAAGTCTTTCATGCACAACTACGACTCTACCAGATAAAAGAAATCATTCCCCCTCATTTTTTACAGATTTCTCAGTCAGAGGTCGTAAACTTGGATCAGATTAAACACTTAGAATTAACCACGAATGGCTTGGTTCTCATTCATTTTCTGGATGGTGATCAGACCTATTCTTCTCGTCACTATCTGAAAACCAACAAGGAGGTCTTAGGATTATGAAAAAATTGTTTACTATTGTAACCCGTTCCATTTTTATGGGGTTAGTCATTTCTCTACTTACATCCGCCCTATTCGGTCAAGGGGACTACTATCCCCTCAACCCTTTCTCAGAAAGTGGAAAATTCTATCTAGCTCACTTTAATGAAGTTGGCACCTTTGTCATATCCATCCTGATTTGGATTGGAGTTGGTCTCCTATTTTCCTGGAGTGATACGATATTCCACAAAGACTGGAGCCTCCTTCGAATGACCCTGACCCACTTCATCGTTACTAGTCTTGGTTTTACCTCCCTAGCTCTACTTGCAGGCTGGTTCCCTCTCAAATGGCAGGCAATCCTTCTTTTTGAGACCATCTACGTTTTCATTTATATCCTTATTTACTTCATCAATTATCAGAAAATGAAAAAAGAGATTGGTTTGATCAACCAAAATCTCCAACAGGAACCATAGCAGACGAAAAGGTAGGCATCCAGTCCACTTGAGTGGATTTAGATTCCTACCTTTTTAGTCTGTTTCTTATTTCCAAAGTGGCAATCGTTGATCGACATGGAATTTGCTAATATAATTGCAGCCTTTTCATACACTAAAATGAATCAAAAGCAATTTTAAACTATTTTTCCATTCAAACTTGACTTGTATGTCCAAATAGGGAGCTTTTGCCTATTTGAGATACATATTACGATAATTATAGCTTTTTGAGGAGCCCTCATCAATAAACAGAATAACGATTTGCAATATCTGCTATATTATCAGCAATAAGATCTGCTGTTAAATGAGACCCCTCATGATCCAACTCTTCAAACCAATTCTGCAATACAACATTGGTTACAGACGAGACAGTTTCGGGAATAATATGATAATTCTTCCATAAGAACTGTTCTACTTCTGTTTTAAGAGCTTGTTTTTCATTCTCTAACATCATATAAATTCCTCCTTAACTAGTATGAGTCTGTCTGCAATTTTTTGATCACATATACAAAGTTGTGTATCATCCTGATATTTTCCCAAAAGTATACCAGCAGTTTTTTCTAAAGAATTTATTCCCTTGAAGTAATCAATTAAAGTCACTTTCAAGCGCGTAACCTGACCATCAAGAACTGGTCCAAATACTGAAGAAAATTTATGATTATTCATGCCTGTCTTAGCATCTAATTCTAATCTATTTTGGTACACAAACTGAAAATATTCTTTATCAATTTCAAAAATCTTTGTTTCAATATCAGCAGATGTTTGAAATTGATAACTTAGAACAACCGGTTTCACGTTTGAATTAAATGGTAACTCATCTTTTGTTTTTCGTCGAGCCCATTTAACAGCCTGGTTGTACTTAGATGTCACATAGAAGCCTATACCAAAATCACAGTTACGCTTACTATGATAGACATTTATCCCATTTTTTAAAGAAGTAACTTGAATAGACGTAGTTCCATGATACCAAACTACTGTACTATTATACAACTTTCTAAAAATTGATTTACTCATATCTTCATTTTCCAAGACTTATTCAGATACTGGGGTCTTATTAGATAGATTTCAATGTTGAAATACTTTTTCCAAATAATGTTCGAGAATTCATACTAACATCAATCTTATTTCATGGACAAATCCTTTAAAGACACAATAAGGTTGTCGAAACGACAACCCATTTTAAAACTTCCAGTATGGCACGGAATCTCCTTGAAGACAACAAGTATCATATACAAACTCGTTTATCTCTACTTAAATTATATCAAATGTGTGAAACAAGTCAAACAAAAATCTGTTTCATTAAAAGATTTCTACAGTGACTGCTTCAGCAACTCTTGCAAAACATCAAGGTCAATATCGGCCAGTTTATTAATATAAACACAGCCCTTGCCAGTCTTGTATTTTCCTAAGGAGTTAAGCAGGGAAACTTGTTCCTCAAGAAAACTTGGATCAAAGTACAAACAAAATGTTGTCTGTCTGGGCGCAAAGGCCAAGCGTGGTGTAAGGCCTGTTCGACCAGAGTCCAGACGATACTCAGTCTCTCCAAAACCAATAATTCCAGGATACCATACAAGAGGATTTTCTTGACTGATACTGGTGTAGAGTTCCAGAAGTAAGTCGGCATCAGCTTGTTTTTTTACGGATTTGATACTTTGAAAAACCTCTTCTACAGCTTGTCCCGTTGGGGCGAACTTGTTTTCTGCCATCTGTCTATTTACCTAATTCTTGTGTTCGTTGGACTGCTGCACTGATGGCTTGCATGAGGGCTGAGCGGAATCCATTTTTTTCCAGACTGGCAACCCCAGCAATCGTGGATCCTCCTGGTGAGGTGACTTCTTGTCGGAGTTGGGCTGGGTGCTTGTCTGAATTAAGAACCATTTGGGCTGACCCTAAGAGAGTTTGAGCAACCAAAAACTTAGCATCCATAGCTTGAATGCCCTGTTCCACACCGGCATCGGTTAGGGCTTCAATCATTTGATAGACAAAGGCTGGTCCACAGCCTGCTAAAGCTGTGGCAGCATCCATCAGCTTTTCGGGCACTTGCATGAGTTGACCACTTGGGGCTAATAGGGTTTCCACCACAGGTGCTAACTCTGTATTCGTTAAACTGTAGGTAGTCATGCCTTGGCCAATGGCTACCGGTGTGTTCGGCATGATCCGGATGAGATTTTCTGCAGGCAGGTGCTGAGAAAGGCTGGTTAAAGTCACGCCAGCAGCCATGGATACCCAGATTGTTCCCGGTTTAGCTAGAGGTGCAAGTTGGGAAATCAAGTCTGCTATCAAGTAGGGTTTCACTCCAAGGAAAATGACCTCTGCTTGAGCAGCAATCTTCTCATTGCTGGCTAGTCTTGCTCCTAATTCCTCTGCTAGTCCTTGACCCTTGGCTGGATTGTGATTACTGAGGAGAAGTTCTGTGTCGTCAGCTTGGGCCACTGCCTTAGCCAAGGCTCCCCCCATATTGCCGATTCCGATAAATCCGATTTTCATAACTCTCTCCTAACGAACATGACCTTGGCCGCTAACAACATACTTGTAGGTTGTCATTTCTCTTAGTCCCATCGGACCACGCGCATGCATTTTTTGAGTTGAAATGCCGAGCTCACAACCGAGGCCAAATTCGCCTCCGTCCGTGAAGCGGGTGGAAGCATTGACATAAACAGCTGCAGAATCCACCATCAAGGTAAAGCGGTTGGCTGTTTCTGAATGATCCGTCACAATGGCTTCGGAGTGTCCAGTCGAGTGCTCATTGATATGCGCGATGGCAGCTTGCGCATCGTCGACCACTTTCACAGCCATGATGTAATCTAAAAATTCAGTGTCAAAATCTTGTTCACCTGCCTGGGTCGATTGCTTCAAGAAAGCTTGTGCTTCTTGGTCTGCCCGCAACTCTACTTTCCCCTCCAAAGCTGCCTCAAAAGCTGGTAAAAATTCAGGAGCAATGTTCTTATGAACAACTAGAACTTCAGCCGAGTTGCAGACGGATGGGCGGCTGGTTTTGGCATTAACAGCAATGGAGACCGCCATGTCTAGATCTGCATCCTGATCAATATAAACGTGGCAAATTCCTGTCCCTGTTTCAATCACTGGAACTGTTGCCTGTTCGACAACTGCTTGGATGAGTCCAGCACCTCCCCGTGGAACCAAGAGATCAATCTTGCCCTTGGCCGTCATCATTTCCTGAGCTGATGCACGGCTGGTGTCCTGAACCAATTCAATAACACCTGGGTGGACGCCAGCTTCTTCTAAACCAGTTTTCAAAGCAGTTACAATTGCTTGTGCAGAATGAAAGGCCTCTTTTCCTCCCCGTAACATCACTGCATTTCCACTCTTAATGGCTAGAGCCGCCGCATCAGACGTTACATTGGGACGACTCTCATAAATCATCCCGACCAAGCCAAAAGGAATCGAACGTTTTTGAATCCGCAACCCATCTTGACGAACCTGCTCTTCCAAGACTAGGCCAACAGGATCTTCTAAATCAATCAAGACCCGAATTCCTGCCGCCATGGCCTCAATGCGTTCCTTGGTCAACAAGAGCCGGTCCTGCATAACAGGGCTGATTCTTCCCTGGGCCGCTTCCATATCCAAGGCGTTCCCGGCTAGAATGGCATCTGCTTGGGCTTCAAGTTGGTTCGCCATAGCTGCAAGCGCCTGGTTTTTCACCTGACTGCTGGCCAAATTGATAGAGGCCTTGTGCTCCAATAATGAATCCAATAATTCTTGTGTTGTTTTCATACTTTCTCCTATAGGGTTACCCAATCATTGCGGTGAATCAACAGTCCCTCAGCCTTACCATCTTTCAAGGCCTGCTCCAAATCCGCAGACGACAGACGCACGCGCCCCTTACCAATCAATTGATGCGACTCTTGACTGTAGACTTCAACCACCTGTCCAACTTCAAATTCACCTTCCACCTGCACCACTCCGGCCGCCAGCAAACTCCGGCTCTTATGTAAGAGTGCTTCGACAGCTCCTGGGTCAACTTCGACTAGAGCATCCACCCGGGCATAGAAGGCCATCCACTGTTTCCGCTGATTCATGGCATGGTTATTTTCTAAGAAGTAAGTGCCGCGATTTTCTTGTGTCACAGCCTGCAAAAGGGCTGTATCTTCTTTAGAGGAACAGATAAAGACTGGGACTCCAGACTTGGTTGCAATTTGAGCCGCCTGGAGTTTGGTCGTCATCCCCCCTGTTCCATTGGAAGATCCAGCTCCAGCTGCCATGGCAAAGAGTTCTTCACCAATGGACTCAATCACTGGCAAATGCTGGGCATTGGGATCCTGATTGGGATTGGCTGTATAGAGTCCATCCACATCCGTCAGAAGAACCAAAAGATCTGCCTTCAACAAGGAAGCCACTTGAGCAGAGAGGGTATCATTATCCCCAACCTTGATTTCCTCGATGGCGATGGTATCATTTTCGTTAATAATCGGAATGGCCCGCTGCTTGAGTAAAACCTGCAGGGCTTGCGAAGCATTCTGATAACGCCGGGCATCCGCAAAATCATCCTGGGTTAAGAGAATCTGGGCTGTGACAATCCCGTCCTTCATCAGATTCTGAGTGTACTCTTCAATTAAGAGCCCCTGCCCTACAGCAGCAGAAGCCTGTTTTTCCGCAATCTTAGTCGGTCGTTTGTCAAAGCCCAAGCGACGGAACCCCGCCGCAATGGATCCCGAGGTCACCAAAACGATATGGTGGCCTTGCTGGTGCAACTGGGCTAATTGGTTGGTGATCCGAGCTATCTTAATCCGATCCAGATTGCCATTTTCCTGGGTCAGGGAAGATGTACCGACTTTAAATACAATGGTTTTCTCTGCCATAGTCATCTCTTTCCATTTTCTGATTGGAAAAATTATACCACATTAGAGACGGATTTTCAGAACCGCTCCAGTCAAGGGATCCAAGACGACCCTATTTCCCTTAAAGGTCAGCCCTTGTTGTTGATTTACAGGAATTCCAGTCACATTCACCTGCTCACCATCCACTAGAACTTGCCTGGATTTTGCGACTTCTAACGGAGGCAGACGGATTTCCCGAGCTTGATTATCCGCATTGACCAGTACCATCAAAACTTCTTCAAGGCTGATATTTAGTTGATAAGCGATAAACAGATCTTCTCCTACCCCTGGGGTGAGGAGGTGCACCTTTTCATCCACTTGCTGCCGATCTGACAGACGAAAGACCTCTTCTGCTTTTCGCAAGGCAATCAGACCACGGGTATAGTCAAGAGTCTGCACTGCATGGGGATAAAGCTCCTTATTTCGAACTTTAGCCCAATCAAAGCGGTTCACCGCATCTGAAGCATCATAGGAATCATGGATAAAATAAGGAAACTGGAAGGGAGTTCCATCCGCATCTTCAAGTCGATAGGATTTATGAGGCTCCAAGTTCTTGGCAACCGGCTGCTCAAAATCAGGGTGGCGGAATTGCTTGGTCCGACCATACTCCTGTCCAGCATGCAGAAAGGCTGTCCCTTGAGAAGTGAATAAGAGCAGTTGCCCCAAACGAATACGGCGGTGAATTTCCGCCATATTTTCTGGATGAGCTGGATCCTTACGAATGGATTGGGCAATAATGTCAAATAATGGCAAGTTATCATGAGCCTCAATATATTGGATAACATCCCCTGGTTGATCCGCCTCAAAGTTGGAAGGTTGAGCCTTAAGAGACTGGAAGAGGTCGTCAATATCGGTTGGACCGCCCGTTAAGAAGGCAGATTCCCCTTCGGTTGGATAACCAGACTTGAGGCTATTACGGAAATGGTCTGAAAAGACAGCCACCTTATCTGTCTTGGACATCCAGTCTTGATCGGCAGCAGGACTTGTATCGCCCTCATCTCCAATATAGGTTCGCCAGCCCTCACCCAAAATCAGAGCCCAGGGATTTACAGCCAGAACAATACGCGAAATTTGATCCAGCGCCTCCGCATCATGGTCCCCCATCATATCAAAGCGGAAACCATCCACCTTGTAAACATCCATCAAGTAGGCAATGGATTCAATCATGATCCGACGGGTCATGGCATGGGTTGAGCCTAAGCGACCTCCACCAAAACTGGTTCGAGCTTGGCCATCCTCATCCATGAAATGGTAGTAATGGGGCTGCAAATCTTCAAAAATCCCTAGCTGGGCAGTATGATTGTAGACGACATCCAGAATGACTCCCATGCCCCGATCATGAATGGCTGCCACCAGGTTCTTAAACTCCTGAATTCGAAGTGCTGGATCAGCTGGATTTTTGGAATACATCCCTGTCAATGCAAAATAATGTTGCGGATCGTAACCCCAATTGTAATTGGTTCCTCCAGATGCATAATTCCACAGACCTTGCCGGGCTTGGAATTCATCCGCCAGATAATAACTAAGTACAGGTAATAGTTGGACGTGTGTCACTCCTAGCGACTGGATATAATCCAGGCGCTCTTCCATCGCCTCGAAGGTTCCAAAAGGAGCTTCTAATTCTTCCAGACTTTCAGGATCAGAGGTGAAGTCACGCACATGGACTTCGTAAATAATGGCGTCTTCCCGTTTTTTGAAACCTGGTATTTTCACATAATCTAAATCCCTACGACCAGTTGCTCTGGGGTCCAGGATAGCTCCCTTAGCGACTTGGTAGGCCAGTCCCCTATGTCTCTGTTCACTAGACCAAGCTGCCAAGGACGGAGCGTAGGGATCCAAAACTCGTACAATCTGGTCGCCACGATGGATTTGGAAATGATAAAAATACCCCCGTAAATCGGTGATTCCCAACTCCTTGTTGGCGTCCAAATCCAAGGCCCAGACTCCCTTTTCTTCAAGATTCATCGAAATCTGAGCAAGCTCTAAATCGGCATGTTCCTTATCGTATAAGATAAGCTCAACCAACCGGGCGGAAGGAGACCAAAAAGCAAAGCGAACGTGACTCCCATCTTCTCCCACTACAAGTCCCAATCTGGCCGCAGAGGCCGAGAACTGATCCATCAATTTCCAATCCAGAAAGCTATTCACAAGGGAATCCCCTACTTGAACCTGATAAGGTGCCGCAGCATCCACTTGCAAACTCGCTTTAAGGGAGAAGGATTGTCCTTCTTTTTGCCACTCGGCCTCCTTAACCAGAATCGCCTCTCCTTCTGAATCCCGAATCTCCACCAATTCCAGTAGCGAATCCAAATCCAAGTCTGTTTTCTCGGCTAGATAGACGACTAGTTCTTTTTCACTGATTTGCTTGGCACTCTTCACAGTATGGACTTTCATTTTCCCTGCTCCTTCATCTTGTTGAAATCGCTTTCTATTATAGACTCAAAAAGACCAGCTGTAAAGGGATTTTGATAGACAGAAAATAAAAACCTATGTTAAAATGAATATGAAATAGGAAAAAGAGGTATCCCCATGGATAAACGAGTTTGGTCCAGTCGCCGTCTGGCCTTTTTGGCCGTCATGGCAGCTTTTTGTTTTGTTGGCCGCCAAGTGACGGCTGCCCTACCCAACATTCAGCCCGTCACCGCCATCTTAATGATGTTAACCCTGCAATTGACCTTGGCAGATGGCGTTATCGTAGCAGCCCTGACGATTGTCATCTCCAACATTTTCTTGGGGATGGGTCCTTGGACCATCTATCAGATCCTGACTTATACGATCCTCATGGCAGGCCTCTATGGCCTCCGCCCACTCTATCGAAGCCTAGCTTCCAAGCCCAAAATTAGGCTAATTCTGTTTAGCATGATCGCCTTTCTCTTCGGCTTCCTCTACGGTTTCGTCATTTCCTTTTTCTCCGCTCAAACCTATAGCGTCAGCAACTTTTGGGCCTACTACCTGCAAGGACTGCCCTTCGACCTCCTGCACGCTCTAGGCAACGCTCTTTTCTACCTGATCTTGGAACCTATTTTAAGTCCCCTGATAAAGGTTTTACGCAAACAATATCATTTTTAAGGAGTTTTTTATGAAGAAATTTGCCCTGCTCGCCCTTACTGCCCTAGCCCTTACAGGTTGTGCTACGAACAACCAGTCTGCCACAGAATCCTCTTCATCATCGTCTGCGTCTAGCAGCCAGGTTGTGGAGTCCAACATTACAGTTTCTGTGACCCAAGACGGCAAAGCCATTGAAAACAGTCCTTTTGAACTTTCTTTCAAAGAAGGCGATAAATTGCTAGATGTCATGAAAGCGCAAATGGACATCAAAGAAGAAAACGGATTGGTAACTTCTATCAACGGCGTGGAACAACAACCAGATGAGCAAAAATACTGGCTCTTTGACGTCAATGGCCAAATGAGCGACAAGGGAGCTCAAGATGTTGAACTCAAAGATGGCGATAAGATTGATTGGAAGTTGGAAGCATATCAAGGTGAATAGTCACAAAAAAATTCGACCCTGAGGTCGAATTTTTTTGTTATTCCATATCTTTTAAACGAACAGAAACCAGACTCGATACACCGGATTCCTGCATGGTGACACCGTAGATACTGTCAGCTGCTGCCATGGTTCCCTTACGGTGGGTTACGACAATAAATTGAGACCGTTGGTCAAAGCGTTTGAGGTAATCCCCAAAACGTTTCACATTGGCTTCATCCAAGGCCGCTTCTACTTCGTCCAAAATGACAAAAGGAATGGTCTTAACACGTATAATTGCAAAGAGCAAGGCTAAAGCTGAGAGCGCCTTTTCCCCACCACTCATTAGATTTAGGGATTGAATCTTTTTACCAGGAGGTTGAACTGAAATCTCCACACCTGCGACCAGCAGGTCCGGATCCGTTAACAAGAGATCTGCCTGACCACCACCAAACATCTGACGGAAAGTCTCTTTGAAGCTCTGACGAATGGCTTCAAAGGTCGTTTGGAATCGTTCCCGAACTTCTTGGTTCATCTCATCCATGGTATCCAGCAACAAGGTTTTAGCATCCAGGATGTCCTGACGTTGGCTATTCAAGAAATCATGCCGCTCTTTAACTTCTTCATATTGCTCCAAGGCTGCCAAGTTCACAGGTCCTAATGCCTTGATCGCTCGTTCCAACTGCTTGAGTTCTTCCCGTGCTTGCTCAAGGTCTTCAACCGGTTGAGCCTGTTCACGCGCAGCTTCGATGGTCATCTGGTAATCATCTGTCAAGCGCTGCAAATCCCGTCGTAAGGCAGCTTCTAAACTAGATCGTTGGGAATCTAGCTGAGCTTCCTGCCGAATGAGGCCTTCATTTTCCCGACGGGCCTGGTCTAGGTGATCATTCAAGTCTTCCACTTGGGCTTCCAAGTCCTCTTTCTCAAACCGAAGTCGAATGAGGGCCTGCTGACAAGCATCTTTTTCGGCTTGAGCTTCTTGCAAGCGACTTTCCAAATCACTGGCTTGGCCTTGCAAGTCTTCAAGAGAAGCCAACTGCTGAAGGCGTCTTTCTAACTCAGCCTGCTCTTGTTCAAGACTTGTTAACTGAGCCTGCTTGGCATCTTTCTGACTCTGAAGGAGATTGAGCTGGCCTTTTTTACCTGTCTGTTCCACTAGCAAGTTCTGAAGTTTCTCTTCCAAGGCCTTAACCTGATCACGATGAGCGTCCTTGTTTTCACGAAGCGCTTCTAGATCGGCTTCCAGTTTAACCTTGTCTAGTCCGACTTCTCTGAGAGTTTCTTGTAACGATTCCAGTCTTTCTTGCAACTGGGCAGGCGCATTTTCCCCAAGTCTTTCTTGTTGATTTCGCAAAAGCTCCTTCAGGCGTTGGTAATCATTCTGAGCCTGTTCCCAATTGAGGCGGGTCGCTTGTTCCCGAAGCCGAAGAGCTTCACCATCCGTTTTGAGCTGTTCGAGGTCAGCTTGACCAGCGTCGACCTCTTTTTTGGTTTGGGCCAAGGATTGTTCTAACTGTCGTAAATCAACTTGGGCAGTTTGCAGCTGCGCTTGAACCTGCTCCAATTCTGGCTTCAGCAGCAGGCTCTGGTTGTTCCGCTGACTTCCTCCGGCATAGGCGCCACCAGCACGAATTTCCGAACCATCCAAGGTGATCAAGCGCAGGCGGTAGTTGAGACTACGGGCCGCTTGGCGAGCCTGGTCAATACTTTCAAAAATCGCAATGGTTCCCAAAAGATTACCGTAGATTCCCGCCAATTCCGGATCAAAGTGAATCACATCAACCGCCATCCCCAAAAATCCGGGTGCCTGAGCCAGGGTGGCTGCTTGCTGGTCTGAGATGGTCCGTGCTTGAATTCGTGTCAATGGCAGGAAGGTTGCCCGACCGGCCCGCTTTTCCTGAAGATAGCGAATGGCCTGGGTCGCTGCTTCTTCATCTTCCACAATCAGGTGTTGACTGCTAGCTCCCAAGGCCACGTCCAAAGCCTGCTGGAAGCGTAGGTCAAAGGTTAGGTGTTCACTAACCACCCCACGGATCCCCACAAGTCGGTCTTGGGCGGCCAGAACACTGCGAACACCTGCGTAGAGATTGGAATGATTGGCGAGAATATTTCCCAAAGTCTCCCGACGGGCATCCAACTTGCGGACCGTTTCCATCTGACCGAAATAAGTTTCCTGTTGCTGCTGATAGGATTGACGAAGCTGGACGAGTTTTGCCTCACGATCTTGAAAGTCCTTAAGCGCAGCCCCTAATTCCCTTTCGATAGCTTCTAGTTCTGTCTTCAAACGCTGGGTTTGACTTTCTGCCTCCTGCAACTGTTGCCCCAGCTCTTGCCGCTCTTGACTTCGCTGAGAATCCTGGGCTTCCTGAGCTTCCAATTGCGTTTCTAAACTCGTCGCCTGGTTGCTCAAATCTGCTTCTTTGCGTAGGAGTTCCAAGTAATGTTCGCGCAGTTGCTCCAAATGACTTTCTGGGTCATCTGCTTGACTGAGACGGTCACGAAGTCCCTTCTCTACATCCTTCAGTAAAGCCAAAGCTTGAGCCTCCGAAGCCAATCCCTCTTCTAAGTCTTGAAGGGCTTGTTTGAGAGCAGATTCTTCCTGAGTCAGTTCAGCGAGACGCTTGCGCCCTTCAGCTTCCACCTGACCCGATTGTTGACGTTCCTGCTTCAGCAAGGCTTGCTTGGTTTGATAATCCGCCACCAAAGAAGTCAAGGTCAATAAATCTTCCTGCTTCTTAGCCATCTCCCCTTCAACAGCTTGCGCCTTGGTTCGACAAACCTGTAGCTCCTCCTCCAAGCTCAAACGCCGCTCCTTGAAAGACGTCAACTTGCCCTCAACCTCCGTTAAAGCCGCAACCACTTGATCTAGTTCGCGTTTCCCTTGACCCAATTGCGCTAGGATAAAATCCAAAGTTGCTTGGTACCGCCGACCATCTAAGTCTTGAAAACGGCGGGCAACCTCCGCCTGCTCTTTGAGGGGAGGTAACTGCAATTCAAGTTCGTAGAGAATATCCTCCAAGCGGTCCAAGTTTTCCTGGGTCTGCTTGAGTTTATTTTCTGTTTCCTTACGACGCGTTTTGTACTTGAGAACACCCGCGGCTTCTTCAAAAATAGCCCGACGCTCCTCTGGCTTACTCGTAAAGATTTCTTCGACTTTTCCCTGGGAAATGATCGAAAAGGAATCCCTTCCCAAACCGGTATCCATAAAAAGCTCATGAATGTCTTTTAAACGCACCTTACGTCCATCAATCCGGTACTCACTATCTCCATTCCGGAAAATCTGCCGTTCAATCTGAACCTGCTCCCCTTGACCAGCCAAGTACTGATCCTGATTGTCCAAGGTTACCCGCACCCGGGCATAGTTAAGGGGGGAACGAGCTTCCGTTCCCGCAAAAATAACATCCGGCATCTTGCCTCCACGGAGGCTTTTGACACTGGATTCTCCCAAGGCCCAACGCAGACTCTCTGTAATATTACTTTTTCCAGAGCCATTGGGCCCGACGATGGCGGTTACGCCATCGTCAAAGGCCACTTTGGTCTTGTCGGCAAAGGATTTAAAACCTTGGATTTCAATTTCCTTTAAGTACATGCGCTTCCCTTTCTGCGACAGCCTTTTTAGCTGCTTCCTGTTCGGCTAATTTCTTGGAACGTCCCAACCCTCTAGCCAATTCTTGGTCATTCAGAAAGACTCCAACTAGAAATTCTTTGGCATGAGCAGGCCCCGATTCTTTTAGAACTTGGTAGCGAATCTGGACATCACCCCCAGCCTGGAGCAGTTCTTGAAGGTGAGTTTTATAGTCCACCACGCGCTCAAACTGTCCTTTTTCAATTTTGGGGATAATGTAAGTGGCTATAAAGGTTCGAACGGCTTCCACACCTTGGTCTAGAAGCAGGGCACCTAGAAAGGCTTCAAAGAGATCGCCTAAGATCGTCTCGCGGGAACGGCCTCCATTTTTTTCCTCCCCTTTCCCTAAGCGGATATATTGGTCAAATTGACAATCCCGGGAAAAACCAGCAAGACTTTCTTCTCGGACCATCATCGACCGAAGTTTAGACAACTCCCCTTCCGGTTTTTCCGGAAAACGAGCATACAGATATTCGGAAATCAAAAGCTGTAGAACAGCGTCTCCTAAAAATTCCAAACGTTCATTATGTGAAATGTTTAAGAGACGGTGCTCATTGGCATAGGAAGTATGAGTAAAAGCTGTTTCTAAGAGTGTTGTATCTTGAAAGGTAAGACCAAACTCTTGATCCAACATGGTTGTTAACTGATTCATAAAAAGCTCCTTTCAACCTGCTGTTACTATTGTATCATGCTAAGGCTATCCAGGCAAAAAAGAATGGAGATTCCTGAAAGATAAAAACGCCAATCTCCAAAGATCGACGTTTCTTAGCTCTATTATGAATTTAGGATCGAATGCTTCTGTCCGTATAGGAAATAAATCAGGCTTCCCAAAATAATCGAAATTCCAAAAGCAACCCAGGTTAGGCCATCATACTGCACCATAAAGGACAGGCAGATAAGGATCGATAAAATGGGTAGCAAAGGAACAAGTGGCGTCTTAAACTCCTGGCCATTCGGCATTCCCTGCGTTTGACGCAAACGGATGAGACCCAAAGCCAAAATAATCAAATAAGCCAGCGTCACAATATTCAGGAAGGAAGCTAGACTGGCTAAAGGGAAAATTCCCGCAAAGATGGCCGCAAAAACTCCCACTAAAAGAGTTGCATTGGTCGGCACCTTGCTGACAGGATTTAGTTTCCTAAAAGCCTGAGGCAAAAGACCATCACGCGCAATGGAATAGATCATCCGAGAAAGGGCGTAGGTCAGCGAAATGCAAACCGTGATTAAGGTTAAAATCGCTACCAGGGAAACATAGTTAGCCGCCCACGTTAACCCCGCACTCCTCAAGGCAAAGGCCACCGCATCCGCCACATTGAGCTGATCATAAGGCACAATCCCTGTCAAAACAAGGGTCACTAGGATGTACATCAGGGTTACAAAAATCAAGGCCAAACCAATCCCACGCGGAACATTTTTCTGTGGCTCCTTCACCTCATCCACTGCCATCGACAAAGATTCGTACCCCAAAAAGCTAAAGAACATCAAGGAAGCCCCCGCCATAATCCCTGTCTTAGCTCCATAGAGAGAACCAAAACCAAAAGGTGCAAAATCAGCCCAGTTAGCAGGTTTGATATAAAAAGCTCCTGCCAAAACAAATAAGAAAAGGGCGGAAAACTTCAAGATTACCAGAAATGAGTTAAAGCGCAGAGCCGTTTTAGATTGCAAGAGGACCACAGCCGTCACAAACGCAACAACCAGAACAGGCAACAGGTCAATGTAAGTCCCTGCCGCTGGGTTAAAAGTACCACTCAAGGCCTGAGGAAATCCCCAACCAAAGGAGGCCAGCAAACCCTTGAGGTATCCACCCCAACCTGCAGCCACACCTGACACAGCCATCATATACTCCAAAATGGTAAACCAGCCCACCATCCAAGCAGGATACTCCCCAAATACAGCATAAATATATGAATAAGCTCCCCCTGATGCTGGGATTCGTGATGCAAATTCTGCAAAGAAGAGGGCGGACAAGCCCACACAGAAGGCGGATATGATAATGGAAATCACCAAGGCTGGTCCAGCTAAGGTTGCCGCTCCAATACCGGTAATGGTGAAAATCCCAGTCCCCACCATCGCTCCCGTGCCTAAAAATAGTAGGTCTCTCAGACCCAGATGGCGCCGCATTTCAGTTCGAGTTTGGCTCCCATCTTTTTTTCGAAATGCTTTCATATTCTACTCCCTTTTTCAAATACTCCTTATTCTATCACATGCCCATCCCTTTTGTTCGTATAAATAGCTGAAAAATAAAATTCAATCCACCTTGCGAATCTGGAAGCAGAGTTCGCTATCCCACTAGTCACTGTCGATTCTATGGTATACTTATACTCTAGTCATACTGCATTGCACTATAGTGGAAGGAGGGCTACCTCTACCTAAACAGGATTTTGTGAAGTCGGCTCTTTCCCTTTTAATTCTGAAAGGAGAATTCTTATCGTTACTATGATCTTGACGATTCTGATCGTCCTATGCCTGATCTACTTAACCGCTCTTGGTCGGAGAGCCAGCCTTCGGGAACTTTTTGAAACTGGCCCTAAGGCTGTTACCGGTTTTTTTATTGGATTCATCGCCGATTTTCTAGACACTCTTGGAATTGGATCCTTCCTCACCACTACCACTCTCTTTCGCGCAGCTCGCTACTTGGACGACGACCGGCAACTTCCAGGAACGCTCAATGTTATGCACACCCTCCCAACTCTGGTTGAAGCTCTCTTTTTCATCAGTGTGGTTCAAGTAGATGCTTTAACCTTGATTTCCATGGTTACCGCTGCTACAATCGGAGGAAAACTAGGGAGTGAGATCGTCAGTCATCTAGACAAGAAGTTTATCCTTACAACCGTCAGCATTGCCATGTTTCTTACGAGTCTCATCATGCTAGGACGAATCACGGGACTTGTCGACTCCCTTGGTTCTGGCAATACTGCCATGGGCTTGACTGGTTGGAAGCTCCTTATTGGTATCATTGGAAACTTTATTCTTGGGGCACTCATGTCGGCTGGTGTGGGGCTCTACTCTCCCTGTATGGTGATGGTCTATCTGCTAGGAATGAACCCTCTAGCAGCCTTCCCTATCATGATGACCTCCTGTGCAGCCCTTATGCCCGTTTCAAGCATGACCTTTATGAAAAACGACTCCTATTATAAAAAAGGGCTTGGTTGGATGATTTTTGGTGGTGTTATCGGAGTTATTATTGCTGCTACTCTGGTCCAAAGCCTCTCTCTCACCGTTTTGAGCTGGGTTATCGTCGTAGTAGGTTTCTTCACCTCCTTCACCCTCTTTCGAGCTAGTCAGAAAGTGGAAACCGTATGAACACCTTAGACTATATAAACGAAGTCCAGTATGATGATCTCTACGATCGCCCTTATGGGGAAATCGACTACCTCCTTTTAGCTGAGCTGAGTTACCTACCTTTTGATGACCTAGTCCCTTCAAGCTTTTCGCCACGTGAAGCCAAAAGGCTAGTTGACTTAGCGCCTAAACTCCCCCATGATCCATCTCCCCTCATGACGGAGCGTTATTCGTTATTGGAAGCTATGGTCGCAAGCAAGCGTTACAAAAACCTCAAGCTGGTTGGATTTCAAAATATTATCAAGACTGAAGAAAATGTTCAGTTCTCAGCAATCATCTTTTGCCTCAAACCCCAAACCTATGTCCTGGCCTTTCGAGGAACCGACGACAGTTTGGTCGGTTGGAAAGAGGACTTGCTCATGTCTTATTTGGACGAAGTCCCCGCCCAATACTTGGCTAAATCCTATCTAGATTTGGCTTTACAAAAATTAGAAGGAGATATTGTCATTACAGGTCACTCAAAGGGCGGCAATTTAGCTATCTATGCCGCTAGTCAAGCCAAGGAAGAGTTTCAAAAAAAGCTGAGTCATATCTACTCCTTCGATGGACCTGGCCTTCACACCACTATTCTCAGCAGTAATAGTTACCAGAATATTCACCCAAAAATTCAACGGTATATTCCAGAAAACTCAGTAGTTGGCGTCCTCCTCTATTCCCAAGCTCCTGCCCATATCATTCAAAGCTCTGTTCGAAACGGGATGGCTCAACACAATACCTTTACTTGGGAAATTGAAGACCATCAGTTTAAACGAAAAAACAAGCTTTCTACAGGAAGTCAACAACTCGCGCAAACCATGCTTCACCTGGTTGAACAAGTGCCAGACAAAGAGCTCGCAAACGTTATCCAAACCTTTTTCTCACTCTTAGAGGAGGAAGGTATCACCTCCATTAATGTCTTTTTCCAACGAAACGCCATCAGTCCTATTCTTAAAGTGATCCAACGAAGCCAAACGTTGAGTCCCGAACAAAGAGATTTGCTGTTTAAATTTGGACAATTTTTCCTACAACTCCGACAGGAAGTTCGTAAGGAAACCTCAGAGAGAAACTTAACAGACCCATAAAGAACTGCATTCCCCACAAGCACATTTCTTGCTTATGGGGATTCTTTTTTGATAGACTAGAAAAGATTTTATTCTAGATAGGAGTATTACATGAAATCGTTAAAAGGAATCTTCCTTCTGCTCTTTTCCTTTGCCATAACCGCTTGGGTTTGGGCGCAGGCTGGCTTAACGATGTTTATCATACCAGCTCTGGCTCTAACAGCCCTCTCCCTCACTTTTTTACTCACTACACGGGCTCTATGGCTCGAAAAACTCTTTCATGGTTTGGAAAACATGTATGCTTTGCATAAGTTTTTAGCTTGCTTCGCCCTGGTTCTCATGCTCCTCCATCGAATTGGCATGGTCGGTCTAGTACCACCACGTCTAGGAGAAGTTGTCGGTGTCCGAATGGGAAATTATAGTCTGGCAATCTTTTTGATCCTTATTCTCCTTGCTTACCTCGGTAAAAAAATCCCTTACGAAACATGGCGTTGGATTCATCGATTGGTCTTTTTTGGATATCTATTTGCGGTTCACCATGTCTATATGCTGATGGGGAATCTCGTCTTAACCTTTACACCTCTTGGAATTGTAACGAACTTTTTCATACTTGTTGGTTTTGCCTCCACCTTCTACATCATGATTTACTACCCAACCTTTGGTTTTTCCTATTTTGGTAAAGTTGCAAAAATTGAAAAAGTAAACCATGATACCGTTGACCTAACTCTACAATTACAAAAAAACTTCCCTTTTGAAGCTGGACAATTTGCATTTCTGCAAATCCGAGAAGAAGGTTTTGAAACCAGAGCCCATCCATTTTCTATCTCTGGAGGACATGGAAAAACCATTCAGTTTACCATTAAAAATTCTGGTGACCACACCGCCAACCTTTATAACAACTTGAAAGTCGGCCATAAGGTTGCACTCGATCGGGCTTATGGGCATATGCTCCTCCAACAAGGACAAAAGCGCCAAGTATGGATTGCCGGCGGAATTGGTTTGACCCCCTTCTTAGCAGGGCTTCGCCAGGCTCATAAACTAGAGGCAGAAATCGATCTTTACTATGCCTATACAGGGGAAGAAAATGCGATTCACCTTGATCTGCTTCAAGAAGAAGCAAAGACAAACCCTCATTTTCGCCTACACCTCGTCAACAGTCAGGTTGACGGCTACCTCGATTTTGAACAGGAAAGCCTTCCAGAATCAGGAACTGTCTTCATGTGTGGCCCTCAACCTATGATGGCTGCTCTCAGCAAACAAATCCACAAGAGAAACCCAAAACTTGAGTTGATCTATGAGGGGTTTAAATTCCGCTAAATTTTCAAAAAAGTTTTCAAAACCTATTGACACCTACTTGGTCATCTTGTATACTAAGTAGGTAAGTTGCTGATTTAGCTCAGTTGGCAGAGCGCATCCATGGTAAGGATGAGGTCGCCGGTTCAATCCCGGCAATTAGCATTGTAACTCGGAGCCCTTCCGAGTTTTTTCTATCCTAAAAAGCTGGCGGATCAATTCCTGCCAGCTTTTTTATTCTAGTATTTGATATAAGACGACCTGATTTTGACCATGGTTAGCAGAAAAAATATAGGCATCCCCCTCAACGGAAAATCCAAGCACATTGCTGGCTCCAACACCTGCTTCTACCACCTGACTCTCAATACCATCCTCCTTCATTTGGAGGAGAATCAATTCAGCCTTCCCTTCTCGATAACCAAATAGTATAGATGCCTTTTGGGCTAAATAGCCCGCCCAAAGGGCGTGCCCAAAAGGAGTCGGACTCGGGAAACGATAGACTTCCTGCTGGAAAACCGCATTCAGAACTCTAAAACGGTCCCCGTAGAAACCTTGAATAATTGCCTTATCCTTAGCATCTGGGCCAGTCCAGTCTACTTCAACCACATCACTAGTTTCTTCATGAAAGATTTGTTCTAAATTCCAATCCGGATTCTCTTTAGTGGGATATTCTAGTTTAAAGACACCGTCTGCGGATGCAATTAAGGAATAGCCTTCTTCTTTTACTGAGAAGTAACCATGATTTTTCAACAAACGAACAGGTAACTCTTGTAACCCTCTCAGGCTTCTACTTTTCTGATCGAAATAACCGACATGTAGTTTCCCACGATCTAACCAGTCCTCTGGGAAAAGTTTAGAATTGGCTATGGTTGCACCTATGAAATAGATGGTTTTACCATCCTCAGCCTGTACCAAATCAAAACGATGAAGATAAGGAAAATGCATCAAGGGACGAATTTCCCAAGATCCATCCTGGTAATGCCCGTATACCAACTGACAATGTGCTCCATCGTACTCTGGATAAAATCCTTGGGTCGCTATAAAATCAAGACTATTCGGTACCTGAACAATAGACTTAGTCCCTCCTGAACCTTCCCAAACAAGCTGTTTCGAGAACTGATTCCCTACATCATAAGCAAAACAAGCCCCTTCTTTTCCTTCCGAGGCAACTAAAAGAAATTCTGCATCAGGATGCTGCAGGTGGCTCACTGCAAAAACCGATTCTAAGGGATCGGAAAGAATTTTCTTAAATTCCATCTGATCCTCCTTTCTAGTCATAGGATGACTGTGGCGATACTCGATGGAAATCAATTCTACAGTTTTAGTTTATCTTTTAGCACTGTGTTAGCTCGTCTTGCCTTACTTATTTGAAACATTCTTCGAAAGTTTTTGCAGCAAGCTCAAAATCTCCCCCAAAGATTTTGAGCTGTCTGCGACTCGCTGTCTTGGACTAAAAGTAAACTACTACTTATTTCATTTTAAAATCTGACTAGGCAAGCCGATGAAGGTTGAACTTAAGTTCACCAAAGAGGTTTAACAACGTTCAGTTTTTGAACTGCATAGAGTATAAAAGACTATAATGGGAGGGCTTCACTAACACCAGATTTGTATTTCCAATGAGTATAAGAGAAATAATAAAAATTGTGAAAGAATCACAAAATTAAACTTTTATATAATAGAATAATGATTATAGTTATATTATAAGGTTTTTTAGTAAAATTTCAAGAATCTACAACAAAAAACGAGGTTTCAAAACCTCGTTTTTTTAATGCTTAGATGAATTATTTTTCATCTTCTTTTTTTCGGCGAGAACGTACACCAGCTAACAACAATATAAGGGCTAAACCGCTTGCTGCAAGGGCTTGACTAGATTCTTCACCTGTATTTGGTAATTGACCTGCCTGGGATTTATTACCAGTTGATTCAGTCAAATTGCTTGAAGCAGTCTCTTGATTGGAGACTTTGAATGAGCCTGCAACTCGCTTGTTACCATTATTGGTATCAGGTTTTGTTGCCGGTTTGTCACCATTCTTGCGTCCGATTGGATTAATAGCTTCAATCACTGCAAATCCTGCATCTTTAGCGGAAGTCACAGCAGCATTGCTAGTAGCAGCATTAATCTCAGATTTCGCCCTTTCTGCTTCAATGTCTACTTGAGACTTAGCAGCGGATTTCTCTTCGTCTGTGAGATCCGTACGGGCATCTATTTCGTCCTTCTTCGCTTGGGCAGCATCATCGATCGCTTTCTTAGCGGCATCCTTGGCCACCGGAGATGGATTTACTGAGTTTATGTCTGTTGCACCAGCATCCTTAGCGAAAGTTACTCCATCGTTGGTTGTCGCAGCGTCGATTGCTTGTTTGGCTTGGTCAGCCTTAGTATCAACCTCAGACTTAGCAGCTGATTTCTCTTCGTCTGTAAGATCAGATCGAGCGTCAATCTTAGACTTCTTCGCTTGGGCAGCTTCGTCAATAGCTGCTTTAGCCGCTTCCTTGGCTACCGGAGATGGATTTACTGAGTTAATATCTGTTACACCTGCGTCTTTGGAAGATGACACACCAGCGTTGGTTGTTGCGTTATCGATGGCTTTCTTCGCGTCAGTGGCTTTAGAATCAATTTCTGATTTAGCGGTTGATTTTTCTTCATCTGTGAGATCAGGACGAGCGTCAATCTCAGACTTCTTAACTTGTGCAGCATCATCGATCGCTTTCTTAGCGGCATCCTTAGCCACTGGAGATGGATTCACTGAATTAATATCTGTTACGCCAGTGACTTTGGCAGATGATACACCAGCGTTAGTTGTCGCAGCGTCGATCGCTTGTTTGGCTTGGTCAGCCTTAGTATCAACCTCAGACTTAGCAGCTGATTTCTCTTCGTCTGTAAGGTCAGATCGAGCGTCAATCTTAGACTTCTTCGCTTGGGCAGCTTCGTCAATAGCTGCTTTAGCCACTTCCTTGGCTACTGGAGATGGATTTACTGAGTTAATATCTGTTACGCCTGCGTCTTTGGCGGAAGTTACTCCATCGTTGGTTGTCGCAGCGTCGATCGCTTGTTTGGCTTGGTCAGCCTTAGTATCAACCTCAGACTTAGCAGCTGATTTCTCCTCGTCTGTAAGGTCAGATCGAGCGTCAATCTTAGACTTCTTAGCTTGAGCAGCATCATCGATCGCTTTCTTAGCGGCATCCTTGGCTACTGGAGATGGATTTACTGAGTTAATATCTGTTACACCTGCATCTTTAACGGAAGTCACGACATCGTTGGTTGTTGCAGCGTCAATTGCTTTCTTCGCGTCAGTGGCTTTAGAATCAACATCGGATTTAGCAGTGGATTTTTCCTCGTCAGTCAAGTTTGTACGAGCATCAATCTCGTCTTTCTTAGCTTGAGCAGCATCATCGATCGCTTTCTTAGCGGCATCCTTGGCTACCGGAGATGGATTCACTGAGTTTATGTCTGTTATACCAGTGTCTTTGGTAGATGATACAGCATCGTTGGTTGTCGCGTTATCGATGGCTTTCTTAGCGTCAGTGGCTTTAGAATCAACATCGGATTTAGCAGTGGATTTTTCCTCGTCAGTCAAGTCTGTACGAGCATCAATCTCGCCTTTCTTAGCTTGAGCAGCTTCATCGATCGCTTTCTTAGCGGCATCCTTGGCTACCGGAGATGGGTTTACTGAGTTGATATCCGATACTCCTGCATCTTTAGCGGAAGTCACGCCATCGTTGGTTGTTGCAGCGTCAATTGCTTTCTTCGCGTCAGTGGCTTTAGAATCAACATCGGATTTAGCTGTTGCTTTTTCTTCGTCTGTAAGATCAGATCGAGCGTCAATCTTAGACTTCTTCGCTTGGGCAGCTTCGTCAATAGCTGCTTTAGCCGCTTCCTTGGCTACCGGAGATGGATTTACTGAGTTAATATCTGTTACACCTGCGTCTTTGGAAGATGACACACCAGCGTTGGTTGTTGCGTTATCGATGGCTTTCTTCGCGTCAGTGGCTTTAGAATCAATTTCTGATTTAGCGGTTGATTTTTCTTCATCTGTGAGATCAGGACGAGCGTCAATCTCAGACTTCTTAACTTGTGCAGCATCATCGATCGCTTTCTTAGCGGCATCCTTAGCCACTGGAGATGGATTCACTGAATTAATATCTGTTACGCCAGTGACTTTGGCAGATGATACACCAGCGTTAGTTGTCGCAGCGTCGATCGCTTGTTTGGCTTGGTCAGCCTTAGTATCAACCTCAGACTTAGCAGCTGATTTCTCTTCGTCTGTAAGGTCAGATCGAGCGTCAATCT
>NZ_JAEMED010000022.1 GCF_016458205.1 Streptococcus sp. 121
GATATGCAGGAGTTAAATAAGCTTCTTGGAATTGACTGGACAAAGGGAGTTGTGAAGTTCGAGGAATTAAGAAATTATGCTAGAGGTTCATATACAACACGAAAATAATTAAAAAAGATAGCCAAACTCCTTGTCCCCCAAGGGGTTAGCTATCTTTTGTCTTTTTTAAAGTGATAAACTCGGGAACAAGTCTAGCTGTAATGGATTTTTCCAGCCTTTTTCCTTTTTCCAATGTGGTATAATAGTAAGAAGTTAAAAAAGGATGTGACGCATGAAATTTACAGATTTTCAATTTAAGGACTTTCTTCAGCAAGCCCTGAAGGCAATCAACTTTCAGCAACCAACAGAAGTACAGGAAAAATTAATTCCGGTTGTCTTGAGTGGGAAGGATCTAGTAGGAGAATCGAAAACAGGGTCTGGGAAGACCCACACTTTCTTGCTCCCTATTTTCCAAAAGTTAGAGGATCTGCCCTATACACAAGCGGTCATTACGGCTCCTAGTCGAGAGCTAGCGGACCAAATCTATCAAGCCTGTAAGCAGCTGGCGAGCTACGCACCCTTTTCTGTTCGCCTAGCTAATTATGTTGGTGGAACAGATAAGGCCCGACAAATTGAACGTCTATCTAAAAGCCAACCCCATATTGTGATTGGAACACCAGGTCGAGTCAACGACTTGGTGGACAGTGGTGATCTGGATATTCATCGGACTCAGACCTTTGTGGTAGATGAAGCGGATATGACTTTGGATATGGGTTTCCTAGAGACGGTTGACCAGATTGCTTCACGTCTACCTAAGGATGTCCAAATCTTGGTTTTTTCTGCGACCATTCCGCAAAAGTTGCAACCTTTCCTGAAAAAATATTTGCAACAACCAGTTATAGAGCAGATTGCTACCAAGACGGTTATTGCAGATACCATTGAGAATTGGTTGGTTTCAACCAAAGGTCGTGACCGCAATGCGTTAATTTACCGAATGACTCAAATGATTCAGCCTTACTTGGCCATGATTTTTGTCAATACAAAGGGCCGGGCAGAGGAACTTTATACGTATCTACAGGAGCAGGGCTTGAAAGTTGCTCGTATCCACGGAGATATTCCGCCTCGGGAACGCAAGCGGATCATGAACCAGGTGAAAAATTTGGAATATGCCTATGTAGTGGCAACAGACCTCGCAGCACGTGGAATTGATATTGAAGGAGTTAGTCATGTGATTAATGATGCCATTCCTCAAGATCTATCTTTCTTTGTTCACCGTGTAGGTCGTACAGGCCGAAATGGCTTGGCCGGAACCGCTATAACCCTTTATTCTCCGCAGGATGACTCGGCCATTCGGGATTTGGAGAAAATGGGGATTTCCTTCCTTCCAAAAGAAATGAAAGACGGAGCTTTTGTCGACACCTATGACCGGGACCGCCGGGCCCAAAGGGAGAAAAAACGAGAAAAACTCGACACTGAAATGATTGGTTTGGTTAAGAAAAAGAAAAAGAAAATCAAGCCAGGCTACAAGAAAAAGATTCAGTGGGCGGTCAACGAAAAACGCAGAAAAACCAAACGGGCTGAACGCCGTGCTCAAGGCCGTGCAGAACGGAAGGCTAAGCGTCAGACCTTTTAGGAATATGAGGTAATGTATGATCCCGAATCTAGGAATTAGTTTTTATGAAAATTTGATGAATCGTTTGCCTGATGGGCAACTCTTTAGTGTACGAGCAGTTTTTGATGGTCTACCTCGGATTTTAGAACGGCTGCCGATTACCTTGGGCTTGACCCTCGCGGGTTCTATCTTTGGCTTGCTCTTAGCAGTACTTTTTGCTTTAGTAAAGATCCGACGCGTGCGGATTCTTTACCCCGTTCAAGCAGTTTTTGTTAGCTTTTTGCGGGGAACACCGATTTTGGTTCAGTTAATGTTAACCTATTATGGAATTCCACTTCTTTTGAAAGCTTTGAACCAGAGTCTGGGAACCGATTGGAATATCAATGCGATTCCTGCAGTCGTTTTTGCAGTGGTGGCCTTCGCTTTTAATGAAGCTGCCTATGCCAGTGAGACTATTCGTGCTGCAATTCTTGCAGTAGATCCTGGAGAGATGGAAGCGGCGCGGAGTTTGGGTATGACAGAAAGTCAAGTCTACCGTCGTGTTGTTTTTCCGAATGCCGCTGTTATTGCACTGCCAACCTTGATAAATAATTTGATTGGCTTAACGAAGGGAACTTCTTTGGCCTTCAATGCGGGGGTAGTTGAGATTTTTGCCCAAGCTCAAATCTTGGGAGGAACTGATTACCGCTACTTTGAGCGTTTTATTTCCGTTTCTCTTGTGTATTGGGCTGTCAGCATCTTGATTGAGCAATTTGGCCGTTGGTGGGAACGCCGCCTAGCCATTGGTGATGAATAGGAGGCCTCAGATGATTTCAGTTACAGGTTTAAGCAAAAAATTCGGTAAACAAGTGGTTTTAGATAAGCTGGATGTGACGATACAGAAGGGGGAAGTGATTGCCTTGATTGGTTCTTCAGGGGCTGGTAAGTCAACCTTTCTTCGGAGTCTCAATTTTTTAGAAACCGCTGATGCCGGTACCATTCAAGTAGAAGATAAAGTGTTAGATGTGAAGACTGCAAGTAAGGAAGATATCTTGGCCTTGCGGCAACAACTGTCTATGGTTTTCCAACAGTTTAATCTCTTTTCTAGACGTACAGTGTTAGAAAATGTTATGGAGGGGCTGGTTCAGGTGAAAAAAATGCCTGTACCTAAAGCTAAGGATTTGGCCTTAAAAGAGTTGACCAAAGTGGGGCTGGCTGACAAGGTGGACCAGTATCCAAAACAATTGTCAGGAGGCCAGAAGCAACGGGTTGGTTTGGCTCGCGCCCTAGCCATGAAACCAAGTGTTTTATTATTGGATGAGCCAACATCTGCCTTAGACCCTGAGTTGGTTCGTGAGGTGGAGAAGGCTATTAGCCAGGCCGCGGATGACGGGCAAACCATGATTTTGGTCAGTCACGATATGGCCTTTGTCGAGCAAGTAGCCGATCGAGTTTTATTCTTAGAAAAAGGAAAAATTATCGAAGAGGGAACACCAGACGAAATTTTCCATCATCCTAAGCAGGAGCGGACCAAGGTCTTCTTGGCCAATTATCGTAGAGATGAGGTTTAAGGATGCTGGCGGAGATGATGAGGCTCTACTTTCAGAGCTTATTGATTACAACGGTCGGGACTCTGGTTCTGGCCTTGTTCTTCTACTTTCGTGGATTAGGAAAGGGACGGAGTAAGCGAGAAATGAGGCATGAGGTCTTTATTGCCTCTTGCTTAGTGATTCCGATTTTTTCCTTTGCAGTGATGGCCTTATTGATTGTGCTCTGATCTTCTTGAAACGGATTTCTTGAAATTGCTAAGAGATGGGACTATAATGACTGTAAAAGCTACAAGAGGAGAAAATCTATGTATGACACACTGATTATTGGGGCCGGGCCGGCTGGAATGACTGCTGCCCTTTATGCCGCACGTGGTAATTTGAAGGTTGCGCTCTTGGAACGCGGGATTCCAGGTGGGCAAATGAATAATACCGCAGATATTGAGAATTATCCAGGTTTTGCTAAGATTTCTGGTCCAGAATTAGCCGATCACATGTTCCAACCTTTGGAAGGATTTGGCGTGGAATATATTTTTGGCTGGGTTCAATCTGTTGAGGATAAAGGAGACTACAAGGTAGTCCATACAGACTCTGGGGATTTCCAAGCTAAGACAGTCGTTGTTGCTACTGGTTCATCCCATCGTCAGTTGGGGGTTCCAGGTGAAGCAGAGTACAATAGTCGCGGAGTTTCCTATTGTGCAGTCTGTGACGGAGCCTTCTTCCGTGATGAGGATATTTTGGTTGTTGGTGGAGGTGATTCGGCTGTGGAAGAGGCCCTCTTCCTTACTCAGATGGGAAAAACAGTGACCATCGTTCATCGTCGGGATGAACTTCGAGCCCAGAAAATTCTACAGGATCGGGCCTTTGCAAACGAAAAAATCCATTTTATTTGGGATACTGTGGTCAAGGAAATAAAAGGCGATGATCGGAAGGTTCAAAGCGTTGTCCTTGAAAATCTTAAGACCGGAACCGTGACAGAAGAGGCTTATGGAGCTGTTTTCATCTATGTTGGATTAGATGCTGTTAGTGAATTTGTATCTGATTTAGGGATTACGGACGAAAACGGATGGATTCCAACCGATCACGAGATGAAAACCAAAGTAGATGGTATTTATGCCATTGGCGATATTCGTCAAAAAGACCTTCGGCAAATTACCACAGCTGTTGGCGATGGAGCAATGGCTGGTCAGCAGGTCTATAAATATATTTCAGAATTATAATGATTAGGCTGGGTTTGTCTCAGCCTTTTTTGTTATGTAGATTCTAGAATGAACGTCCATAATGAAAACACTGTGAAAGCAGTGAAATCTTCCATCAATTCCTAGCTTTTTACAGCTTCCTTCATGTGGTATAATAGGACTAGTATTTTTGAAGGAGTCGATATGTATCCAGATGATAGTTTGACCTTGCATACAGATCTGTATCAGATCAATATGATGCAGGTTTATTTTGAACAAGGCATTCACCAAAAACACTCCGTTTTTGAATTGTATTTCCGGAAATTGCCATTTAAGAATGGTTACGCTGTTTTTGCTGGTTTGGAACGGGTGATTCAATACCTCCGGGATTTCCGCTTTACTGAATCAGATTTAAGTTATCTACGTGATCAGCGATACCAGGAGGACTTTCTAGCCTACCTTAAGAATTTCCGGTTAACCTTAACCGTTCGGTCCATGCAAGAAGGGGATCTGATTTTTGCGAACGAGCCCTTGATGCAGATTGAAGGTGAACTAGCACAGTGTCAGTTGGTGGAAACAGCCCTCTTAAATATCATCAACTACCAAACCTTGATTGCAACCAAGGCTGCACGAATTAAGTCTGTTATCGGGGATGAGCCGCTGCTAGAATTTGGTACCCGTCGGGCTCAAGAGATGGATGCGGCCATTTGGGGAACCCGGGCCGCATTTATTGGAGGGGCATCTGGAACCAGTAATGTCCGGGCTGGGAAACGGTTTGCGATCCCCGTGGCAGGGACCCACGCCCATTCACTGGTTCAAGTATACGGCAATGACTACCAAGCTTTTAAAGCTTACGCAAAAACCCATCGCGACTGTGTATTCTTAGTAGATACCTATGATACATTGCGGCTGGGTGTGCCTGCGGCGATTCGTGTCGCCAAGGAAATGGGAGATCGAATCAACTTCTTAGGTGTCCGGATTGATTCGGGCGATATTGCTTATATTTCAAAAAAAGTCCGCCAGCAGCTAGATGATGCAGGTTTTATCGAGGCGAAAATTTACGCATCGAATGATTTGGATGAGACGACGATTCTTAACCTCAAGATGCAAAAGGCTAAAATTGATGTCTGGGGTGTCGGGACCAAGTTAATTACAGCTTACGACCAGCCTGCACTAGGTGCAGTCTACAAAATTGTCTCTATTGAAGATGACCAGGGACAAATGCGGGATACCATTAAATTGTCAAGCAATGCGGAAAAGGTATCCACTCCAGGTAAGAAACAGGTTTGGCGAATTACCAGTGGCAGTAAGGGCAAATCCGAAGGAGATTACATTTCCTTTGCGGATCAGGATGTGAATCAGTTACCTGAATTGGAAATGTTCCACCCTACCTATACCTATATCAACAAACGAGTCAAGGATTTCCAAGCAGTTCCTCTTTTAAAAACAATTTTTGAAGATGGGGTACAGATTTACCAGTCTCCGAATTTGGTAGATATTCAGGCTCATGCGCGTACAGCTTTTGACAAACTCTGGGATGAGTACAAACGCGTTCTTAATCCACAGGATTATCCAGTAGATTTGGCCCGAGACGTTTGGGAAAACAAAATGGAACTGATTGAAAAGGTTCGCCGTCAGGCTATGGAAGAAGGAGTAGATGCATGAGCTTACAAGCAGAAATTATTCAGGCTCTTGGAGTAAAGTCCGCAATTGATGCTCAGGCAGAGATCCGCAGAAGTATTGAATTGCTCAAGAAATACATGGAGAAACATCCCTTCTTGAAAACCTATGTCCTTGGTATCTCGGGTGGACAGGACTCCACCTTGGCGGGTCGCTTGGCACAAATGGCTATGGAAGAGTTACGATTGGAGACGGGCGATCCCAACTATCAATTTATTGCTGTACGTCTTCCTTACGGTCAACAACTAGATGAAGCGGATGCGCAAGCAGCACTTGATTTTATCCAAGCAGACCAAGTTGTAACTGTGAATATCAAAGAAAGTGTAGATGCTTTGGTTGCAAGCTTAGAGTTTGCAGGCCAAAGTATTTCCGATTTTAATAAAGGCAACATCAAGGCTAGAGCCCGGATGCAGGTTCAGTATGCCATTGCAGGTGCGCAACAAGGGGCTGTGATTGGTACAGATCATGCGGCAGAGAATTTAACAGGCTTCTTCACCAAGTTTGGAGACGGTGCCGCCGATATCCTCCCCCTGTATCGACTTAATAAACGCCAGGGTCGTCAACTCTTGCAAACCTTGCAAGCGCCAGCTGCTCTTTACGAAAAAGTACCGACTGCAGATCTGGAAGAAGAGAAACCGCTCTTGTCCGATGAACAAGCGTTAGGAATTTCCTATCAAACAATTGATGATTATTTAGAAGGGAAAAGTGTTTTAGCTCAAGACCAAGCTCGAATTGAAGAACTCTGGTTCAAAGCCCAACATAAACGCCATCTCCCGATTACAGTATTTGATGACTTTTGGAAGTAATTTAAAAAAAGCTCAAGTTAATGCGAAACTTGAGCTTTTTGAGTATATTTGCTGAAAAAATCCCAGCGACTTATCGCTGGGATTACTCATTACTACTCAAAACCGAATTGATTTCTCCCCGTGTTGTTGGCTCCGTTTCCTTCACTTGAAGATGGTAGGTTGGGATTAGGGAAGGTTGTATCGAAACTAGATGAAGGAAGTGTTCCATCTTCAGTGGAAGATGGGGTAGAGCTACTAGAGCTTGATGGTAAATAGGTATCCTCATCGTCTTCGTCATCATAACGGTTGGTATTGGTGTTGTTTGGAACTTGGCGTGCACCTCGAGCAGCATTTGAAGTATCTGCTCCGTTTTTGAAGACATAACTTCCGCTGCGATAGAGACCGCTTGGCATTGGGAAGTCCTCGTTTCCGTTTGGATGGAGGTAGGCCATCATGTTCCGGTAAACGCTAGTCGCAACGTCAATACCACTATCGAGGACTGGTGTGAAGCGGTTATTGTAACCGGTCCAGACTGCCATGGCGTATTGTGGTGTGTATCCTACAAACAGCTCATCCGGTGCAGCGATGTAAGAACCAGCGGTAGAACGAGTCAGCAATGGGACTTCGTCATCTCCGTAGTTGGAGGTACCGGTCTTACCTGCTTGGTAGAGACCAGCGATTGCTGCGTTTCTACCAGTATTATGCGTTAAAACAGTTTTGAGCATATCGGTAACCATGTAAGCTGTTTGTTCAGACATAGCCCGATTTCCTTTATCTGTTAAGTCTTGGGAACTTCCATCTTGGTAAACCACACGATTGACATATTGCGGTTTATAGTAGGTTCCGCCGTTAGCAAATGCAGCATAGGCTGCAGCCATTTTCTCAGAACTAGCCCCGTATTGACGATCTGAAATCGTGGTGTTACTTGAGATGGCGTTGGCATAAACCATATCAGGATAGTTGATTCCTAAACCATTGAGGAATTGAAGGGAGTCTTCAAGACCGACAGCTTCCAAGGCCCGGACAGCCGGTACGTTCCGTGAGTCTTGGATAGCATATTGAAGCGTAATCGTTCCTAGATAACGGCGGTCATAGTCGTAAACGGGTGTGTTAGTGCCAGGGTAGTTATACGGGGTATCGTAAACGTAAGTTCCTGTTGAATCATAGATACCATTTTCGATTGCAGGTGCATAATCAGTGATAGGCTTCATAGAGGAACCAAAGTCACGATTGGTTTCAACCGCTTGGTTGGTTCCGAATGAAACGTTGTTGGATTGGTTTCGACCACCGAGTTGGGCAACAACGCGTCCATTTGTTACATCTACGATGGTTGATGCAACCTGCATTTCATCATCTGGATAGGCAACGTAATCATAGGTATTATAGATATTCCACAATTGCTGTTGAGCTTCAATATCAACGTTGGTGTAGACTTCCATACCAGTTGTTAACAAGTTTTTACCTGTTTCCGTTTCAACTTGTTCAATTACCTGTTTGAGGTAGTTATCCAAGTAAGCTGGGTAGCTTTCAGTCCTGCGGAGACTTTGAAGACCATCGGTAATTGGTGTGTTGATGGCTTGCTCATATTGTTCAGCGGAGATGTAATGCATGTCCTTCATCTCACGCAAGACCAAATTCCGACGTTCTAGGGCTGCTTCGGGATTGGTGTATGGATCGTATTGGTTAGGTGCCTGAGGCATTCCAGCCAAGAGAGCCAATTGTGGCAAACTCAAGTCACGGAGATCTTTTCCATAGTAACTTTGAGCGGCCGTCTTCATTCCGTAATTTCCGTTGGACATATAGACCTTGTTGATGTAGTAGGTTAGGATTTCCTGCTTGGTCGCTTGTTGCTCCAGTTGCATAGCTAGCCAAGCCTCCCGTGCCTTCCGGCTCAAGGTCTGGTCAGATGCAGCGGTAGAGAAATAGGTCAGCTTGATTAATTGCTGTGTTAGGGTTGATCCTCCCTGCGTTCCACTGCTTGTCAAGTTATTGAGGGCTGCTCCCGCAATCCGAATGGCATCCAAGCCACGGTGGTCAAAGAAGCGATGGTCCTCAATGGATACGATGGCATTGACCAATTCGACTGGAATTTCTTCCGGCGAAGCATTCTCTCGTTTCTCCGAACCCAAATCTGCAATCAAGTTGTTTTGATTGTCATAGATTTTGGAGGAAGTTGTCGCAATCAATTGTTCCTCAGACAAGGTCGGGGATGTGATTGCAAAATAAAGGAAAACCGCTCCACCCAAGGCAACCAATGCCAAGAAGAGCGATAGCATTCCGAGGACAAGAAATTTGCCTAGTCTCGGCCATGAAAAATTCTTCATTTAGACTTACCACCTATTAAATGTTCTTCGATGATTTCCAAATAGGGTACGCTAGGGAAGGCCCCCAAAGAAATCGAGTAGCCATGTTCCCGAATAAACTCTATAGGAAGAGACTTCCAATTATCTTGGAAGCTTCGTATGAGAGCTTCTGCCGGAAGCAGATAGGTCTCCTGCAATGTTGAAAAGTGGAGCAAAGCAAAGCAAATTCCCTCCTGTTCCAAGACCTGTCCCATATGCTCAATCTGGTGGGCGTGGAAATTTTTCAAAGGCATACCTGTTTTCTGCCGCGTTTCCTTGGCTTCAAAGTCGAGGTAATAGCCCTTATAAACTCCAGAGTAATCCGTAGTAGACGCTTGTCTAAAATAAGCCTCTACAATTTTAGCGCGGCTTCGCTGGGGATAGTCCACCCGGACAATTTGCACCGGCGTCGGTTTTTTATGAATCACAGCTAGCCCTTTTGTGAGATAATAGGAATTGGTTTCATTAAGCATGTTTTCGAAAGACATTCCCCGGTTGGCAAAATTGGTCCTCTTCTTTTGGGACCGAGGCAGGCCTGAACGGGTTTGTCTTGCAAGTTTGGACGGATACTGAACCATAAGCCTCCTTTTGCAACATTACACCCAACCATTATACCACACTTTAGAAAGAGGAACTGTTTTAAAATGGCGACATTATTAGCAGCAGGTTACACCAGTTTTGAACTGGGCATTTTTGGTACCAAGGATGCTCGTCTTCCAATCCTTAAAAGTCTTCTTAAGCGCACCTATCGTCGCTACCTTGAAGAAGGCATTGATTATATCGTTTTTCGTGGTCAACTTGGTTTCGATGCCTGGTCACTGGATGTTTTGGAAGAACTTCGAGCTGAAGGTTACGATTTTCAGATGGCTTGTGTTTTTCTTTTTCAAGATCAAGGAAAAAATTGGAACGAAGCCAATCAAGCAGTCTTAGAGCGTTTTAAAGGTCTAGATTATGTTGCCGCGGCATATGAAACCTATGAAAATCCGGGACAGCTCAAGGCCTACCAAGAACTTCTACTAAGGCATGCCCGAGAAGTTTTACTATTATATGATGAGGAAAGTCCAACTAACCTCAACTATTTGAGGATTGCAACCCAAGAAAAAGGAATCCCCTTACAATTGCTGGGTTTTTCCGAATTAAACGAAGAAGCGGAAAATTTTTTAAAAGATAATGGCTAGCCCTTGCTAAACTTACAAAAGATTTTATATAATTAGACTTATAAATCAGAACGGAGAGAGAGATGGCCAGTATTCAGTTTACCTCGAAAGATATTTTTGACAAAGATTTTAAGACAGCCGTAAGGGGCTATAATAAAGAAGAAGTTGATGAGTTTCTAGATGATGTCATCAAAGATTATGAAACCTATGCAGCTCTGGTTAAAGAATTGCAACAAGAAATCCAAGAATTAAAGAAAAAAGTTGCTAAACCAAGCCCCCAGGAGCCAGTACAACCACGGGTACAGGCACAAGCACCTGTACAACCGACTTATGCTCAGACAGCTCTTCCCAAGGAACAGGCGGTTTCAGTTTCCAATTATGATATTTTACGCCGCTTGAACCGTCTTGAGAAAGAGGTCTTTGGCAAACAGATTGTCGATAAAGGTTTGTAATCAAGAACGTGTAATTTTCGGATAATCGCATACTTGCTTGTCAAGTATGAGGAAAGTCCATGCTAGCACCAGCTGTGATGCTGGTAGTGTTTGTGCTAGGCGAAGACATAAGCCTAGGGACGAGAAATCGTTACGGCGGTCGAAAAAGCTAAGTCCACGGATAAGCTTTACTAGACCTGAAAGTGCCACAGTGACGGAGTTTTCCTGGAAACGGGAAAAGTGGAACGCGGTAAACCCCTCAAGCTAGCAACCCAAATTTTGGTCGGGGCATGGGATGCCTGGAATCCGAACGGAGCATCCTGACCGGGATACCGGTAGACAGATGATTATCGAAGGAAATAAGACCTAGTTATTTCCGGAACAGAACATGGCTTATAGAAAATTACACATAGGTAGCTAGCGTATGCTAGCTTTTGTTTTATAGAGGAAAAGTATGAAAAAAGAATTTCAAATAGTGGCAACGGCTGCAGCAGGTCTGGAAGCCTTGGTTGGGCGTGAGCTACGAGATATGGGAATTGACTGTCAGGTTGAAAATGGCAAGGTTCGATTTCAAGGCGGCCAGGAGGTGTTTATGCGCGCCAATCTTTGGCTGCGTACTGCTGATCGGATTAAATTAGTCTTGGGACAGTTTCCAGCCAAGACTTTTGAGGACCTTTATCAAGGTGTCTTTGCTATCGATTGGCAAGACTATCTTCCGCTTGGTGTTCAATTTCCTGTTTCAAAGGCTCGTTGTGTTCGATCTAAGTTACATAATGAACCTAGTGTGCAGGCGATTACTAAAAAAGCGATTGTTCGAAAGATGCAGAAAGTTTATGCGCGCCCAGAAGGTGTTCCTGTGCCTGAAACAGGCCCTGTATTCTCAATTGAAGTAGCCATTCTTAAGGATCAAGTTACGGTTCTGCTAGATACTAGTGGCGACAGTCTCTTTAAACGTGGTTACCGTACCGAGAAGGGAGGGGCGCCCCTCAAGGAAAATATGGCCGCTGCCTTAGTTAATCTTTCGAATTGGTTCCCAGATAAACCTTTAGTCGATCCCACCTGTGGGTCTGGAACCATTGTGATCGAGGCTGCAATGAAGGCACTAAACCAGGCTCCTGGTTTGCAGCGATCTTTTGCCTTCGAGGCATGGCCTTGGGTTGATCAAGCTCTTTGGAAAATGGTAAAAGAAGAGGCTAAAGCAGCCAAGAAGACGAATCTGGATCTAAGAATTATGGCCTCCGATCTTGACGGGAAGATGGTGAGCTTGGCCCAGGAAAATGCGAAACGAGCCGGTGTGGCTTCAAGCATTTCCTTTAAGCAAATGCGGTTACAAGACTTTCGGACAGATCTTATTAATGGCGTCATTATTGCCAATCCCCCTTACGGGGAACGCTTGATGGATGATGAAGGCGTGACCCGCTTGTATCAGGAAATGGGAGAAACGTTTGCTCCCCTGAAAACTTGGAGTAAGTTCATTCTGACTAGTGACAGTCAATTTGAGGAGAAATTTGGCAGTGTGGCGGATAAGAAGAGAAAATTGTATAATGGAACTCTAAGAGTAGATTATTATCAATATTACGGAGAGCGCGTGAGACGTTCGGAGAGTGAATCTTAATTAGAAGGAGAATCATATGTCGAAACAAGATGGAATTCCGCCGCAATCGGAACATGATGGCATCTTGGACCTAGAACAGGCGCAAGATCTAACCGTCGCAGAAGCGGTCCGCAAGAATGAAGAAAGTAAAGCGGGGATTGTAGTCGGGGATAATGCCTTGGACAAGTATATCAAGCAGCATAAAGATGAAATCCAGCAAGCTAAATTTGATACCCAGACCATTGACTTGTCCGAACCAACTAAGAGAGTTTCGGAGAACCTAAGCTCTGAGACCAGCATTCAAGTGGCTTCCACTTTTAACAGCGAAGCAATTTCTGAAGTTGCGGATAAGGTTGATGATTTGGGACAAACAACTGATTTTGACACGATCCCGGTGGAATCAGTTGCGTCTTCTATGGGGGCGGAAGAAGTAAACAGTGAGGTGGATGTGACAATTGCGGCTAGTCCTTCAGCGGTTTCAGCAACCGAGGAGTTTGCTGCTGAGGGGGCACGGCATATGGCCAACCTTCCTTTTTATAAGAAAAAATCCTTTGTATACTCAGCGGCTGTTGCTTTAGCGATTCTTGTTTTAGGTGGGACTAGCTATGCCTTGTTGCAACAATCGCAACAGTCTTACCAACAAACCACTTCATCTAGTTCCTCAAGTCGCTCATCTAGTTCGAGTTCGAGCCAGGATGAAAAGACAGTGGAAGAAAATTTGAAGGCCTTCAATGATTTGTTGGATACCTTTTATACTTCGTCAGAGAAGACAGCATTGAAGAATGCTGCCTTTGGAGATTTACCAAAACTACAAGAAGCTCTGAATAAGCTAAGAAATACCAAAGAGTATGACAAGGCTAAGGAGACTTATGACAAATTGTCCAAGGAAATCTCTGCTATTCAAGACCTCAATGCGCAGTTTGAGTCACCAGTTTTAGTTGATGGTGAAATTCAGGCAGATGCTAGACCCAAAGCTAATGCATCTTTTGGTGATATCGATAGTGGCAACGAGAGCTTAAACGCCTTAATTAAACAAGGCTTAGAGAAAGGCCGGCAAGAGGCTGTGGCAGCGCCAGCACCACAAACGGCTAACGCTGCTTCCACCGCCGGATCTGCAACGACAGAGGCACAAGCACCGGCTCCGACTGAGTCTGCACCTGTGGCACCCGTGCAAGCGACAGCTCCAGTAAATCCAGCACCTGCGACTACAACGATCTCTCCAGGTGGACAAGCCTATCCAGCAATGGTGGTTACGCCTCAAGCAGCAACAGCAGTTGTTCCAGCTGGTGGCGGCTACATCAACTGGGGGATTCCAATCCAACGTCAGTTGAGTCGTGTACCATATGATCCTGCAAAATTGGTGGACTCTGAAAATCAAGCTTGGTTCTTTACTCCGGGTGTACTGGAACGGATTTTGGATGATGCCCGTCGCAACGGCTACATTGTAGGCAACCAGTACATCCTGGAGCGAGTGAATATCATTAATGGGAACGCCTACTTCAACCTCTTTAAACCTGATGGAACCTATCTCTTCAGTATTAATGCTAAAACTGGTTATTACGTAGGGAACGCACCTGGTGGAGCGGATGCTCTTGATTATTAACATGTAGAAATAGGACTGGAAACATCATCCAGTCTTATTTTTTTGAAGAGTGGTGTGATGAGAGGATTAGAGGAAATCTATAAAGTGATACTCATTAAATTTCAAAATCTGACGTTGTCAAGCCTCTTCGGTGAACTTAAGTTCAACCATCATCGGCTTTCCTAGTCGGTTTTTTGAAATTTTTCGAGTATTCCGATTTTGAAGTTTGTCCAGTATGAAAAATATTAAAAAATTCTATTTGAAGAAATGAGGTTTGTGTTTTTAAAACCTTACAGCCTCCTCGTAATATAAGTTTAGCGGATTATTAAAACCCGGTTTGAACATTAATTATTGAATGTTTCCCAGAACAATAGAGCTATGGAATGGGCTCATGGTTGTTTCTTACACTCCTTGTTACTCAGTCCTCATTATTAAGTCTGTTACCCAGCCCTTCATTTTACCTCCAACCCACTTGTAAAAATAACAACAGTACAGAAAGCAAAGGTCTAGGGAGTTGCAAAGAGTCTCTGCAAGCTTTTTTGATTTTCTGAGTGAATATTTGAAGTTTATAGAGGTATCCTAGGTCCCTATTCCTATCGTAAGATCCTCCTAGAACTTAGCTTGTGATTCTTTGAATGTTTCACCTTTGAAGCTAACGTTGAATTCTTTTTCAAGTAAGAGGCTGTATAGCGATATTTTTTGGCTAAATCAAATTGATTGGTTTGCATTTATGGGACATTATATGTGGGATTTTTTGTATAAATGAACAATATAGTGATGATTTGTGATAAAATAGTAAAGAATGTAATAGAGCATTCAAATTGAAATAATGAGGTGAAAACGTGGTAACAATTGGATTGTTTGTTTTTGCCGTCATCATTGGTTTAGGAGCAGGAAGTGCCCTTGGTCTCAAAGCGACGGCCAAGAAGCAGGAGGAAGCTGCGTTGGCACTCTTAAATGCTGAACAAGAAGCGACAACTGTTCGTGGTCAGGCTGAGCGGGAAGCTAAATCCTTAATGAAGGAGGCGACGCGTGAGGTTAAGGCCCTTAAAAAGGAAGTTTTGCTAGAAGCAAAAGAAGAAGCTCGGAAGTACCGAGAAGATGTAGCAGCTGAATTCAAAACAGAACGTCAAGAGCTCAAGGAAACGGAAAATCGTTTGACTCTGAGAGCCGGTAGCTTAGATCGTAAAGATGAAAAGTTGGCTCGTAAGGAAGAGCTCTTGGATCAAAAAGAGCAGTCTCTTGGAGAACAGTCTAAACAAATTGATGCACGTCAGGAACGTGTCGCAGCCCTTGAAGATCAAGGGAGAGCAGAACTCGAACGTATTGCAAGTTTGACCCCAGATCAGGCCAAGACACAGATTTTAGAAGAGGTTGAGGTCAAACTCACTTCTGAGATTGCCAATCGGGTTCGGGAGGCAGAATGGGAAATCAAGGAGCGTTCCAATAAGGTCGCAAAAGACATCCTTTCACAGGCCATGCAACGCATGGCGGGAGAATTTGTTTCAGAACAAACGAACGCCATCGTTCACTTGCCTGACGACAATATGAAAGGTCGTATTATCGGTCGAGAAGGTCGTAATATTCGAACCTTTGAGAGTTTAACTGGGATTGACGTCCTCATTGATGACACTCCAGAAGTGGTTGTGTTGTCTGGATTTGACCCAATTCGTAGAGAAATCGCCCGGATGACCATGGAGGCTTTGATCAAGGATGGTCGGATTCACCCAGCTAGAATCGAGGAGTTGGTGGAGAAAAACCGACTTGAGATGGACCAACGTATTCGTGAATACGGGGAAAATGCAGCTTATGAAATTGGGGCACCCAATCTGCACCCGGATCTTATGAAAATGATGGGCCGCTTGCAATTCCGGACTTCTTACGGACAGAATGTTCTACGACATTCCATTGAAGTGGCCAAACTTTCGGGTATTATTGCCAGTGAGTTAGGTGAAAATCCAGTATTGGCTCGCCGGGCTGGATTCCTTCACGATTTAGGGAAAGCGATCGATCGTGAAGTAGAGGGAAGTCACGTTGAGATTGGAACGGAATTGGCTCGTAAGTATAAAGAACACCCTGTGGTCATTAATACCATCGCAAGCCATCATGGTGATGTCGAACCAACTTCTGTAATTGCAGTTATTGTCGCTGCTGCAGATGCTCTCAGTGCAGCCCGCCCAGGTGCACGCAGTGAATCCTTGGAAAATTATATCCAACGCTTACGTGATCTTGAGGATATCGCTACCGAATTTGAAGGTGTTCAATCCAGCTTCGCACTTCAAGCGGGACGGGAAATTCGCATTATGGTCAACCCAAGCAAACTAAAAGATGACCAGATGACCCTCTTGGCTCACAATATTCGTGAAAAAATTGAAAACAACTTAGATTATCCTGGAAATATCAAGGTAACTGTTATTCGCGAAACTCGAGCCATTGAATTTGCTAAATAATTGAGAAGTCCTTTCTTTGGTTCAAACCAAGAGGGGCTTTTCATTTAGATACAAGAAAATTGGTTGAAAATGGTAGTCATTTTTGATAGACTAGATTTTAAAGATATTGAAGGAGAACTCATGGCTGATCGCGGCTTATTAATAGTATTTTCAGGTCCCTCCGGTGTTGGGAAAGGGACTGTTAGACGAGAAATTTTCGAAAGTTCTGATAACCAATTTCAGTACTCAGTCTCCATGACCACCAGAGCTCAGCGTCCTGGAGAAGTCGATGGTGTGGATTATTTCTTTAGGACTCGCGAAGAGTTCGAAGAACTCATTCGCCAAGGTCAAATGTTGGAGTATGCTGAATACGTTGGCAATTATTATGGCACACCTTTGAACTATGTCAATGAAACCCTGGATAAAGGGATAGATGTTTTTTTGGAAATAGAAGTTCAAGGAGCGTTGCAAGTTAAGCAGAAGGTTCCAGATGCGGTCTTTATCTTTTTGACTCCGCCGGACTTAGATGAACTTCAGGGCCGGTTGGTTGGTCGTGGGACCGATTCTGCGGATGTCATTGCCCAACGTATCGAAAAGGCGAAAGAAGAGATTGCCTTGATGCGAGAATATGACTATGCCATCGTTAATGATGAAGTATCCCTTGCGGCAGAGCGGGTGAAGCGTGTCATCGAAGCGGAACATTTTCGCGTTGATCGCGTTATCGGCCATTACCAAGACATGGTGCGCAATACTGCGACCGTTCGTTAGTTTTTATAGAAAAATAGGTATTCCATTATGATGTTAAAACCCTCTATTGACACCTTGCTAGATCAAGTACCCTCCAAGTATTCCCTTGTTATTCTTGAAGCCAAGCGGGCTCACGAGTTAGAAGCGGGTGCGGAAGCGACTCAAGATTTCAAATCTGTGAAGTCAACGCTTCGTGCTTTGGAAGAAATCGAGGCTGGTACGGTGGTGATTCACCCTGATCCGGAAGCTAAGCGTGAATTGGTTCGCTTGAAGGCTGAGCTAGAGCGCAAGCGTCAGGAAGAAGAAGAGAAGAAAATTAAAGAACAAATTGCCAAAGAAAAAGAAGAAGGTGGAAAAATCTAAGCAAGGCAGCTTCTTAGACGTCCACAAAATGGAGGGAGTCAAAGGGGACACGTGTAAAAGAGGTCCCAGAGACTCCCTTTTTGAGCCTTTAAGGAGGTAAAGATGCTGGCAGAGATTATTGTAGATGTGCCGACGGGGCAAACCGATCGTCCCTTTACTTATAGAGTTCCAGATAAATGGCAGGAGGATATCCAAGTCGGGGTTCGTGTACATGTGCCTTTTGGCAATGGGAATCGCTTGATTCAGGGGGTGGTTATAGGCCTTAAGGGAGAGGAGAAAAAAGGGTTAGAACTCAAAGAGATCGTCGAAGTTCTGGATGAAATCCCCATTCTGAACCAGGAGCAGTTGTGGTTGGTGGAGCAACTACGTTACCAAGTATTTTCATTTAAAATCCAACTGCTCAAAATGATGATGCCCAGCCTGTTGCAATCTCAGTATGATAAATTGTACCTCCCCACTGATCGATTGGACCTGGCGGATGCCACTACCTTTTTTCCAAGCGGAGGAGGACGGCGTGCTTCTAAGCTGAGCCCTGAGGAGTTAGTCCAGGTACAAAAATGGGTAGCCAAGGGACAAGTTGAAGTGAAATATCTTGCTGAGGATCAGGCGACTCTCAAGTATGAGAAGTGGTACCGGACAAACCCTCAAGTCTTGTCAAAGCTTGAGATTCGCAAACAAGCCGTTAAACGGCTAGAGGCGCGTGAATTCCTTTTGCAACATCCAAATGAAGGTCGATTGACGGAACTGAATAAATTGTTCACCAGTCCAGTGACCAAGTACTTAACGGACGAAGGTGCTTTAGAAGTTTTTGAGAAAAGTGTCTCGCGGTCTGCCAGTTTTTTTGAAGGGGTTAAGCCCACTCAGGCCCCCAGGTTGAATGATCAACAAGCTCAGGCTAAAAAGAAAATTCTGGCTCATGTTGGGGAAGAAAAGACCCAACCCGTTTTGCTAGAAGGGATTACGGGAAGCGGGAAGACTGAGGTTTATCTGCAGGTTATTGAGGAGGTCTTAAAAGCCGGGAAAAATGCGATTGTCTTGGTACCAGAAATTTCTCTGACTCCCCAAATGACAAAGGGCTTTATTGGCCGCTTTGGTCAAGAGGTAGCCATTTTGCATTCGGGGCTTTCAGCTGGAGAAAAGTATGATGAGTGGTGGAAAATCGCCCATGGTCAGGCTCGCGTTGTGATTGGGGCTCGATCAGCAATCTTTGCTCCCTTAACCAATATTGGTATTATCATTATTGATGAGGAACATGAGTCGAGTTATAAGCAGGACACGAATCCACGCTATCATGCAAGAGATGTGGCATTGTTGAGGGCCCAGTATCATCAGGCTGCCTTGGTTTTGGGGTCGGCAACACCGAGTCTAGAATCGAGAGCAAGAGCCTGGCGTGGTGTCTATGATTTTGTTGAATTGACGCAGAGAGCCAACCCCAAAGCGTTGATTCCACAAGTCGAAGTCATAGATTTACGGGATTACCGGACCAGTAAGGAAGACCGCAATATTAGCCCCCCTCTTTTAGAAGCCTTGGAGGAAACTTTGGCGCGGGGAGAGCAAGCTGTCTTGATGCTGAATCGGCGTGGTTTTTCTAGTTTTATGATGTGTCGAGTTTGTGGTGAAGTTGATACCTGCCCTAATTGTGATATTTCCCTAACCTTACATATGTCTACCCGAACCATGAATTGTCACTACTGTGATTTTCGAAAAGGAATTCCCCAGACCTGTCCGAACTGCCAGAGTCGAGATATCCACTACTATGGAACCGGGACTGAAAGAGCGCAAGAGGAGCTGAATGAGCTTCTCCCTCAGGCTCGAGTTCTCCGTATGGATGTGGATACAACCCGAAAAAAAGGTAGCCACGAGAAACTATTGGGACAATTTGGTCGTGGGGAGGCAGATATCCTTTTAGGGACACAAATGATTGCCAAGGGATTGGATTTTCCAAATGTGACTTTGGTGGGTGTGCTCAATGCGGATACGGGGATTCACCTTCCTGATTTCAGGGCTGCTGAGCGGACTTTCCAGCTCTTGACGCAGGTGGCAGGTCGGGCAGGTCGGGCCAATAAGCCTGGTCGGGTTTATTTGCAGACCTACAATCCAGAACACTATGCGATTGGCTTTGCTTCCCGACAGGATTACGAAGGCTTTTATCAAGAGGAAATGCGTATTCGTCGATTAGCAGGCTACCCTCCCTATTATTTCACAGTGGCTTTGCATTTTTCCCACAGGGAGGCACGGGTCGTCGAGGAGATTGCCTATCGCACTCTTGGTCTCATTCGGCAGTACTTGTCTGCTGAGGTAGTGGTTCTTGGACCTACTCCATCGACCATTAGTCGGACCCACAATCTATACCACTATCAAATATTGATTAAATACAGGAAAGAAGCTGGTTTAGAAACGGCGCTTAACCGCGTTTTGGATTTGAGCCAGACTAAAGAATTTCAACAGGTTCGACTGACGATTGACCACGAACCCCAGTAAGGAAAGAAGAGGATTGATTCATGAATATCATTTTTATGGGAACCCCTGCCTTTGCGGCCACGGTTTTGGAAGGTTTGTTAGCAGATGAACGGTTTCAGGTTGTTGCGGTTGTTACGCAGCCAGATCGGTTAGTTGGTCGCAAGAAACTGCTGCGGACGACTCCAGTTAAGGAAGTGGCGTTAGCCCATGACATACCTGTATTTCAGCCAGAAAAGCTATCCGGAAGTCCAGAAATGGAAGCTTTGATGCAGCTGGATGCGGATGGGATTGTCACAGCAGCTTTTGGCCAGTTTTTACCAACAAGGCTTTTAGTTGCCTTTGACTTTGCAGTGAACGTGCACGCTTCCCTTCTGCCCAAGTATCGGGGTGGAGCACCCATCCACTATGCTTTGATCAATGGGGATAAAGAAGCTGGCGTGACCTTGATGGAGATGGTCAAAGAGATGGACGCTGGAGATATGATTGCGCAGGCTTCGCTTGAAATTGAGAAAGAAGACAATGTGGGAACCCTCTTTGAAAAATTAGCTATTTTGGGTCGTGACCTTTTGTTGGAAAAATTAGAAACCTATGCCAGAGGAGAAATTCAACCAGAGCCCCAGGATCCTAATTTAGTAACCTTCGCTCCTAATATCAAACCGGAGGAAGAGCAGTTGGATTGGAGTAAGCCCGCGGTGGCCTTGGTTAATCAAGTCCGAGGCATGTATCCTTGGCCAGTAGCCCATACCTTCTGGCAGGGGGAACGCTTAAAAATTCAAGAAACTCAGCTCGTTGATGGGCATGGGCCTGCGGGGCAGGTCATTTTCCGCGATAAGAAATCCTTGCATGTGGGGACTGGAAGTGGTGCCGTAGCCATTCTTCGTCTGCAACCCTTTGGTAAGGCAGCTATGCCTATTCAGGATTTCCTTAATGGCGTTGGACGGGAAGTAAAGGTAGGAGATCGCTTTGAGTAAACAAATAACGGCAAGGGAGCTTGCCCTTGAAATTCTTGAAGCAGTTCTAGAACAAGGAGCCTACGCCAACTTAGCTTTGAACAAGGCATTGAACCAGAGTCACCTTTCTAACACAGATAAGGCCCTGGTGACTGAATTGGTTTATGGCACCTTGACTCGCAAAATTACTTTGGAGTGGTATTTATCCTCTTTTATCCCAGACCGTGATCAGTTAGATTCCCCAGTTTATCCCGTCTTGCTCCTGACCCTTTATCAAATGCTCTATTTGAAAAAAATTCCAAATCGGGCGGCCATCCACCAAGCAGTTGACTTGGTCAAAAAACGCCTGCACTCTGCAGCTGGCGGCTATGTTAATGCAGTTCTGCGTAAAATTCAGGACCAAGGTGTACCTGATCCAGCTAGCATCAAGCGCCTTAATAAGCGCCTATCGGTGACCTATTCGCTACCTGTCTGGTTGGTTCGCGATCTTATTACTGAATACGGACAGGAACGTGCTGAAGCTATTATGGCCAGTCTTCTCTGGCGAAATCGAGCTAGCATTCGGATTCAGAACATGGCGGAAAAAGCAAGCTTGCGTGACCAATTGGATGCTAGGGACTCTGAGATTTCACCTTGCGGTTTGGTCAAAGACCATGGTCCGTTCGCTGCCAGCCAGGCTTTTAAAGAAGGACTCGTGACTATTCAAGACGAGTCCAGCCAGCTGGTGGCTCCCACTTTGAACTTAGAAGGTTGGGAACGCGTTTTGGATGCCTGTAGTGCACCTGGTGGGAAAACCACCCATATAGCTTCTTATTTGGATAAGGGGCAGGTGGTAGCATTGGACTTATATGACCACAAGTTGGCTCTGATTGAGGAAACTGCTCAGCGCCTGGGTTTGACAGATCGAATTAAAACCCAACGTTTGGATGCGCGTGCTGTTCACAAGGTTTTTCCACCTAGGTACTTTGATAAGATTCTGGTCGATGCTCCTTGTTCAGGAATTGGACTCCTGCGTCGTAAACCCGACATTCGATATCGTAAAAATCAGGAGGACTTGGACCAACTCCAAGCGGTTCAGTTGGAGATATTGGATAGTGTTTGTCAAACCTTGCAAGAAGGTGGTATAATAACGTATAGTACTTGTACAATTTTTGCAAAAGAAAATCAAGAAGTGATCCAAAAGTTTTTAGAAGGACATCCTGACTTTGAACAGGTTCCGCTCATTCATCCTAAGACAGAGATGATGGTAGATGGCTGTCTTCTAATCACACCTGAGTTATTCGGGACGGATGGATTTTTTATCAGCCAACTAAGAAAGAAATCCTGATTGAAGGAGGAAATAAGAAGACATGGAGATTGCATTGTTGACAGATGTGGGACAAAGACGTTCCAATAATCAAGATTTTGTCAATCAATTTCGTAACCACGCGGGTAATCCTCTGATTGTGTTAGCCGATGGAATGGGAGGTCACCGAGCTGGCAACATTGCTAGTGAGATGGCGGTGACTGACCTGGGAGCTGCTTGGGTCAATACCGATATCAATTCAATTGATACCATGCGTGCCTGGTTTGAAACCCAATTGGAAATCGAAAATCAAAAAATCCATGCCATGGGACAAGAAGAAGAATTTCGTGGAATGGGTACAACCTTGGATGCTGTTGCTATCATTGGCAACCAGGCTGTTTTTGCCCATGTCGGAGATTCAAGGGTGAGTATCTGGGATCAACAGGAATATATCCAGTTGACCAGTGATCATTCTTTGGTTAATGAGCTCTTGAAAGCGGGGCAAATTACAGAAGAAGAAGCTATGAATCACCCTCAAAAAAATATTATTACCCAGTCTATTGGACAACAAGATCCAGTTAAGCCAGATATTGGCTTAGCTGTGCTTCAGGAAGGGGATTACCTAATTATTAATAGTGATGGGCTTACCAATATGGTGACCAATCAGCAAATTAAGGAAATTCTGGCTAGCGAATTATCGCTTCATGAAAAAGCTGAAACCTTGGTTCAAATGGCCAATGATGCAGGTGGTCTGGATAACATCTCGGTTGCGCTTGTTCGTTATCAGCAGGAGGACCGGCTATGATCCAAATCGGTAAAATTTTTGCTGGTCGTTACAAAATCCTGGAGCAGATCGGACGTGGAGGAATGGCAGATGTCTACCTTGCTAAGGATTTGATTTTGGATGGGGAGGAAGTAGCTGTTAAGGTTCTACGGACAAACTATCAGACAGACCCGGTAGCAGTAGCTCGATTCCAACGTGAGGCTAGAGCTATGGCCGAATTGGACCACCCCAATATCGTTCGTATTACAGATCTTGGGGAAGAAGAAGGTCAGCAGTATCTGGCTATGGAATATGTGTCTGGCCTGGATTTAAAACGTTACTTAAAGGAAAAAGCTCCTCTTAGTAATGAAGAAGCGGTCCGTATCATGGGGGAAATTCTTCTGGCTATGCGTCTAGCCCACATGCGAGGGATTGTCCATCGTGATTTGAAGCCGCAAAATATTCTCTTGACCAAGGGTGGGACTGTTAAGGTCACAGACTTTGGAATAGCGGTAGCCTTTGCGGAAACCAGCTTGACGCAAACCAATTCAATGCTAGGAAGCGTGCATTACCTTTCGCCTGAACAAGCGCGGGGTTCCAAGGCAACTGTCCAATCGGATATTTATGCGATGGGAATTATTTTCTATGAAATGTTGACGGGGCATATTCCCTATGACGGGGATAGTGCAGTTACGATTGCCCTACAGCATTTTCAAAAACCCCTCCCTTCTATTCGGGAAGAGAATCCTCGGGTAGTGAATCCCGTGGAAAATGTTGTCATAAAGGCCACTGCTAAGAAACTGGAAGACCGATATAAGACGGTTGCGGATATGTACTTGGATCTTTCCACCAGTCTTTCTTACGAGCGCCGCAATGAGCCAATCCTACAATTTTCCGAAAAAGAATCAGAAGTTAAAACACTTCCCAAATCCACTCCCAGTCCAAAGGTGACTCCAGCACCGGCCCGTCCGGTAGAACTTCCTGCCAAAAAGGAAGAGGGTGACTCTAAAGCAGAAGAGCCAGCTACTCCAAAGAAAAAGCCAGTCAACAAGAAGAAATCTGGTGCTACCGCCAAAATGAAACACGGTCGTCGGCGTATTCGTATGCGTTACAAGGTGGTTTTTGGAGCCTTTGTATTGGTAGTCTTAGCAGTCTTATCCCTGATCTTCCTTAGTCCGGCATCTGCAGTCATTCCTCAAGTTGAAAATCTACCCTTAGCGGATGCAAGGAGCCAGATTGAGGCTGCAGGACTTGTCGTTGGGAATGTTTCCGAAGAAGCTTCGACAGAAATAGAACCAGGAAATGTCATTCGGACCAATCCGAAATCTGGTACCCAAAGACGTGAAGGTTCAACGGTTGATTTAATTGTGTCGGCTGAGGGAACCCGCTTTAAGATGGAAAATCTGGTGGGAAGGACTCTTAGTGAAGCTGAGCATATCCTACGGGAGGAACATCAGGTGCCTGACCGCTTGATTCAGATTGAAGAAGTAGATGATACCTATGAAGAAGCTGGGACTGTCCTGGCTCAGACTCCTGCGGAAGGAACAGAATTTGATCCGACCGGACGAACGAAGATTGTATTGCAAGTGGCTCGCCAAGCGACCACGATTGAGATGCCTGATTTCACGGGGATGACTTATAGGGATGCGCGGGATATTCTCATTAACTTAGGAGTTCCAGCTAACCGAATCACACGGCGCGTGACGAATGATGTGACAGCTTCCCAGTCCGATATCATTGTTCGGCAAAATCCCTTGGTGGGAAATATTATAGATGTTAAGTCTGCAAATATTGAATTGACGGTTGCAGCGGTTGTTCAAAATCAATCCAGTTATTCATCTAATAGTTCCAGTTTTGATTCATCACCAACAGATGATAGCTTGATCGATACGGATACCAGCACGGAAACCTCAACTTCTAGTCGAAGTGATACATCCTCACAATCCAACATAGAGGAATAATATTGTCTTTTAGTTTGCTTTTAGTACAAGGCAGCGAGTCGCAGACAGTACTGAAGTACGGCAAGACGAGCTAACACAGTAATAAAAGATAAACTAAAAGAGTATACAAAATGAAGAAGGCTTGGGAACTAGACCAGGCCTTTTTTGGTTCTCCGTGGGTTGTTACTGTTCAGGAGGCTTCCCATTTGATACAATAAGAAGGTACAAGGAGCTTGTGATGAGAAAAATTCATTTTTTTGTATTGATCGAGTTAATTCTAGTAACACTCGCTCTCTTAACGATGTTTACAGATGATCTGACAAGAGGGATACTCTTTTTAGTACTCTGTCTCTTGTTGTATCACTATTATCGGGTGGACAGCCAGTCCAATCTACTCCTGGTGGCCTTGAGTTTGTTTCTCTTTCTAGCCTTTAGTCTCAACCCCTTTGGGATGGCAGCTATTATTTTTGGCTTAATTTATGGATTTACAGCCAGTATTCCTTACCTTTATCGGGAACATAAGCCTACAGTAGTTACTCATCTACCACAGGCTGGAACAAAGCAGCGTAATACTTGGATTGGAGATTTCTCTTATTTTTTAGCAGAAGATCAGGATTTTGAGGATTTGAATCTCTTTCGCTTTAGTGGTAATGATACTCTCTATCTAGACCAAGTGGTCATTGGTCCTGAAGCTAATCTTATCCTGATTCGCAAGGTCGTCGGTCACACCAAGATCTATGTCCCAATAGACCTTGCCGTTGAGTTATCTGTGAACACTTTGTATGGAGATGTTCACTTCTTCGATGAATCCTACTATTTGCGCAATGAACAGTTACAGATTCATAGCGAGGATTTGTATCAGGCCAACCGCTCTGTCAAGTTGGTTATTTCCAGCCTCTTGGGGAATGTGGAGGTGATTCGCCGATGAGAAAGGGTGTTTATCTCTTTATTTTTGTGGCAACCTTTGGACTCCTCTTTTTTTTAACGACAAAATTTTTACAATTACTAGACTATAATTGGGTTGATCTCTGGTTAAGAGATTGGATTGGACTCCAGATTTTGGCAATGTTGCTAGCTTTGTCGGTAGGAACAGTCGGTTTGGCCTTTTTGGCTCAGATATGGCGTGCCCAAACCATGCGCAATCGTCTGCATCCAGCCCTAGAACAAATTCGTAAAGGCCAAACCTACACGAGTTTGGATGACCCTATCTTAGACGCTGATCTCCAGCTACTAGGAGAGTCTATTCAAAGTTTGCAGGAAAATCGTCAGGAGCAGGAGAACCAGGAGTTGGTTGAGAAGGCCCAGGTTATCACTGAAGAACGGCAACGAATTGCCCGTGATCTACATGATACGGTCAGCCAAGAGCTTTTTGCCGCAAGCATGATGGTCTCGGGTCTCCGGCAATCCAGTATCGATGCGGATGAAATGCGGGGACAGCTGCAAGGAGTGGAGGGGATCTTGAATACCGCCCAGAATGATTTACGGATCCTGTTACTTCACTTGCGTCCCAGGGAACTGGAGGGACGTGACCTAGTCACTGCTCTTAAAACGTTGCTTTCAGAAGTGGAGGAAAAGAGCTCAATTTCCGCACGTCTAGAAGTTTCGGTTGGAAACTTGTCGTCTGAAATTGAAAACCATTGTTATCGGATTGTGCAAGAGTTTATCAGCAATACCTTGCGCCACGCTCAAGCAAAACATATTGAAGTCTATCTTAGACAGACACCGGGTCAGTTGCAGCTGAAAATGGTCGATGATGGGGTAGGGTTTCAAAAAAATCAAACCAAAGATTTCCATTATGGCTTGGCCAATATGGAGGAGAGGGTAGAAGATATGGCAGGTAGAATGACCCTCAGAACGGCTCCCTATCAGGGAGTCGCGATTGATATTCGCATACCAATTTTAAAGGGAGAACTCGATGAAAATTCTATTAGTGGATGATCATGAGATGGTCCGATTGGGCCTCAAAAGTTATCTTAACTTGCAGGTGGATACCTTGGTTATTGGTGAAGCCAATAATGGCAAGGAAGGCTTGGAATTGGCGCTGGAATTGCGACCAGATGTGATTGTCATGGACCTTTTGATGCCTGATGTCGATGGAATTCAAGCCACATTGAATATTTTGAAAGCTTGGCCGGAAGCTAAAATTTTAATTTTGACCTCTTATCTGGACAATGAAAAGATTTATCCTGTTTTAGAAGCTGGAGCCAAGGGGTATATTCTCAAGACTTCCTCGGCGGATGAAATCTTCAGTGCGATTCGGAAAGTTTCGCAAGGGGAGATGGCTATCCAGACTGAAGTTTCTCAAAAATTCGAACAACACCGCCTCAATCGTCCTTTGCACGAAGATTTAACCCCCCGGGAGCGGGATATCCTCGCCCTTTTGGCCAAAGGCTATGAAAATCAGCGGATTGCAGACGAACTTTTTATTTCATTAAAAACAGTTAAAACACATGTCTCAAATATCCTCTCAAAATTGGCAGTGAGTGATCGAACACAGGCAGTTATCTATGCCTTTCAACATCATTTGGTGCAATCAGATGAGGATTGGGGATAAGGAGTAAACATGAATACTAAAACAAAATACAAGGCAAAAAAAATAAAAATTGTTTTCTTTGATATTGACGATACCTTACGGGTGAAGGACACGGGCTTTATCCCAGCTTCGATTGAGCGTGTTTTTCGTGACTTAAAAAAAGCTGGAATTAAGGTGGGAATTGCGACGGGCCGTTCACCTCTTGGTGTTGTGCCAGAATTGCGAGCCTTGAAACCAGATTATTTGGTAACGATAAACGGGGCTTATGTGGAAGATGCCAAGGGTGAGGTTGTTTTTAGCCAACCCATCCCAGAGGCACAGGTTCAAGCTTATAAAGATTGGGCTGCTAACCAAGAAGTGGCTTATGGATTGGTTGGAAAAGTTCAGGCTAGCCTCTCTAAACGTTCCCCACTCATAAATGAAGCCATTGATGTTGTCTATCCTGGACTTGAGATTGATCCGGACTTGGATCAAAAAGAAGCTATTTACCAAATGTGGACCTTCGAGGAAGGAGAACAGGATTTAGCCTTGCCAGAGGAATTAGCTAAAAATCTTCGTCTGGTTCGTTGGCACACTAATTCATGCGATGTTGTAATCAAGGATATGTCAAAAGCGGTTGGTGTCAAAAAAGTTCTGGAAAGTTTAAACCTCAAGCTGGAGAATCTTTTGGTCTTTGGTGATGGTCTAAATGATTTGGAGGTGTTTGATCTAGCTGGATTGGCAGTTGCCATGGGAGGAGCTCTTGATTCCGTTAAGGACAAGGCGGACTTTGTGACCAAGTCAGTGGAAGAGAATGGAATTGAACATGCTTTAGTGGAAATGGGGCTGATTCCTAAACTGTTAAACTTTCCACAATTGGATTTGGAGAAAGTCGAAGGGCCTGTGGCTAGCATGGAGACCAACCAAGGGACTATGAAGATCAAACTTTTCCCTGATCATGCACCTAAAACAGTTGCCAATTTCCTTGGTCTTGCCAAGGAAGGTTATTATGAAGGGGTAACGTTCCACCGCATCATTGAAGATTTTATGATTCAAGGCGGAGACCCTTCCGGAACTGGTATGGGTGGAGAATCCATTTATGGTAGTGAATTTGAAGATGAATTCCATGAAGAACTTTACAACCTCCGTGGTGCCTTATCTATGGCCAATGCTGGTCCCCATACCAATGGTAGTCAATTCTTCATTGTTCAGAACACAGGTGGAACCTACAATAAAAAAGAATTGGTTCGAGGGGGCTGGCCTGCACCGATTGCAGAATATTATGCAGAAACGGGTGGTACACCTCATTTGGATCGTCGACATACAGTTTTTGGTCAGTTAATGGATCCCACTTCTTTTGAAGTTCTTGATAAGATTGCCCATGTTGAAGTAGACATGATGGATAAACCTTTAGAACCCGTGATCATTCTGAAAATTGAGGTGGAGGAATGAGAATTGGCGAAAAATACAAGGGTGTTGTTAGTGGTATTCAACCCTATGGAGCCTTTGTAGAACTTGAGAATGGGACAACGGGTTTAATCCATATTTCCGAAATTCGGACAGGATTTATTGAGAATATCAGTGACATTTTGAAGATAGGACAAAGTATTACTGTTCAAGTCGTAGATTATGACGAATACTCTGGTAAAGCTAGTTTATCTATGCGAACCTTGGAAGAGGAGAAACATCGCTTCCCTCGACGTCGACGTTTTACGAACGACCGCTATAAATCTGGTTTTCGTCCATTAGGAAAGAACCTTTCTAACTGGACCAAAGAAGCCTTGGCTTATCTGAAAGATCATGAGGAATAGAAAAAGAACTTGCCTTCATTTCAAGGCAAGTTCTTTTTCTATTCTTGGTTCTCATATAGGGGTTGGGGAATCTCAACTTCCCGCAAGCCGACTTCTTGGTAGTTTACTTTTCCTTGATAAAAATCAGTCAAAGTTGCTTGGACTGATTCCAGTCGTTCCTTATCTAGGTAGAGCAGAGTTTGAACCGTATCTGTGAACTGGGTATCGTATTCCTCCAATTCTTGATTCTTTAAGAAATTTCCATATTCTTGATACTGGGAGTAGGAGAGTTCCACCTGCAAGCCCATTTGCTCCTTACGTTGGACAATGCCTAATTCTTTTATCGCTAGAGCCACGCTAGAAGCATAAGCCCTAATCAGCCCACCCGCCCCCAGTTTAATTCCGCCAAAGTAGCGAGTGACAACGACACAGACATTGGTAAGATTGTGATTTTCCAAAACTCCCAGCATAGGTACACCAGCTGTTCCGCTTGGTTCGCCATCATCACTGGAGCGTTTAATTTCGGATTTTTCTCCCACAATAAAGGCCGAGCAATTATGAGTCGCCTTGTAGTGTTCTTTTTTAACAGCTTGAATGAAGGCACGTGCCTCTTCTTCCGTCTTAACCCGCTTAGCCTGACAGAGGAAACGGGATTTTTTAATAGTTTGTTCGGCAGCGCCGTCTTGAGTAATTGTTCTAAATTCCATAATTCTATTGTAGTCAAAGTAAAAAAGAATGCAAGTTTTTCGAATAAAGAAGTATGGAAGTTGAAAAAAATTATTGGGGTCGACGTCTCCCGGCAAGGGAATGGCCAGAAAAACTGAAGTCTGTGGCTCTTACGATGCCAGGCATTGAAAAAATCAAGGGTCAATGGGTTTGTCAAAGGTGCCAAAGTCAGTTAAATGAAACAAATCGTCTCCCGCAAGGGGCCCTCTATTGTCGTGAGTGTATCCAGATGGGGCGCGTGCGATCGGATGATCAGCTGTATTATCTGAAACAGCAGCCTTTTCCGATGACAGAGAGTTGTCGTTGGTTGGGCCAACTTAGCAGCGACCAGGAAAAGGTAGCTCGGATGCTTCGTGACTATAGTATGAAAGGGTGGTCTTGTCTGGTTCATGCTGTAACCGGTGCAGGGAAAACGGAAATGCTCTATCCTTTGCTGACTCATTACCTCAATCAAGGTGGAGTGGTGGGATTGGCAAGTCCTAGGATTGACGTTTGTCGGGAGCTTCATCATCGTTTACAAAGAGATTTTGAAGTGGCTTCTTGTTTTCTCTATGGTGAGGGAGAGCCCTATAGGAGAAGTCAACTCGTTGTGGCGACAGTTCAACAGTTATTTCGCTTCTATCAAGCTTTTGACTTGCTGATTGTTGATGAAGTGGATGCTTTCCCTTTTGATGAAAACGACCAGCTGTATGCAGCTGTTGACCAAGCACGAAAGCCGAAGGCACCCTTACATTTTCTTACGGCCACAACAACGCCTAGGTTGGAAGAAAGGATTCAAAGAGGAGACCTAAAACGCTTGGCCTTGGCTAAACGTTTTCACCAGAATCCCTTGATTGTCCCTCAAGTACATTATTGGTCTGGTTATCAAGCTGGTGGTCGATTGCCTAGGAAGTTTCTGCATTCCTTTAAAGAACAACGTCGAAGCGGCTTTCCGCTTTTGATATTTCTTCCTCTGATCCAATGGGGCAAAGCATTTTATCAACAACTAAGTCAACTGTATCCCCAACTTCGGGCGGCATTCGTCTCCTCCCATTCTCCCAATCGGAAAGAACTGGTCGAAGACTTTCGGACAGGGCGCGTGGAGGTTCTGATCACAACCACTATTTTAGAACGGGGGGTTACTTTTCCAAAGGTGGATGTGTTTGTTCTGGAAGCTGACCATCCTCTCTATACGAAAAGTAGCCTAGTGCAGATAGCAGGACGTGTTGGCCGTAGCCCAGAACGACCAGTTGGCCTCGTATTCTTTTTCGCCCAAGAACAGACTCGTGCTATCAAGCAAGCTATTCAAGAAATCAAGCAGATGAATCAGGAGGCCGGATTTTGAACCGTTGTATCCTTTGTCAAAGCATCATTGTAAGTCCCCTATTATTCGCAGATTTATTTTTTATGGTAAAAAATGAAGAGTATCTATGCTCCATCTGTCGACTATCCTTTCGAAAAATAGATAAAAACTGCTGCCCGTCTTGTCAAAAGTCAGGTAGCTCAGAACTCTGTTCAGATTGTATGTTATGGCAAGAACGAGGACACCCGATTTGTCATACAGCCCTTTACCAATATGAGAAGAACATGGCCGACTATTTTGTTCGTTACAAGCTCTGGGGAGATTACCAGCTTCGTTTTGCTTTTTCAAAAGAAGTAAAAGAAAACCTTAGAAAATGGAGGGGCTATACCGTGGTACCAATACCGGTATCAGACCACAGGTATCAAGAAAGGGGCTTCAATCAAGTTGAAGGATTTCTAGAAGCTGCAGGAATTACCTACTATCCACTATTGAAAAAGGCTGAGGTTGAGCATCAAATTGGAAAGGGGAGGAGAGAACGGTTAGAAATGGAGCAGGTATTTGAATTGAAGCAGTCTCTTAAGGTCTCTAAAGGAGTACTATTAGTGGATGATGTTTACACAACAGGAGCGACTCTGGCCCAGGCTAAGAAAATAATTTATGAAAACGTAAGTCAAAATGTTTTCACATTTTCCATCGCAAGATGAGGAAAGGGCTTGCATTTTTGAAGTGAAAACGATATACTATATATATAGAAAAGCTTCTAGCTTAGAAGGAAGGTATATATATGTTTAAATATAGTATCCGTGGCGAAAACATTGAAGTAACAGAAGCAATACGTAATTATGTTACTGCAAAACTTGAAAAGATTTCCAAGTATTTTCAGGATGATCAAGAGCTCGATGTACGGGTCAATTTAAAGGTATATCGTGAAAAAACTGCTAAGGTTGAGGTAACCATTCCACTTGGCTCCCTAACTCTTCGTGCAGAAGATGTTTCCCAAGATTTATATGGCTCTGTTGACTTAGTGGTCGATAAAATTGATCGTCAAATCCGTAAAAACAAAACCAAGATTGAGAAAAAACATAGAGCCAAAGTTGCGACAGGTCAAATCTTCACCAATGAATTGATTGAGGCAGAAGAAAAAGATCCAGTCAAAATTGTTCGCTCTAAACAAATCGATCTTAAACCGATGAGTGTAGAAGAGGCTACTCTTCAAATGGACCTTCTTGGTCACGACTTCTTTATTTACAAAGATGCAGAAGATGACTCAACTAACGTTCTTTACAAACGTGAAGACGGTGGTTTTGGACTTCTTGAAGTTAAATAAACACCTTCATATCGAGGCTGGGAATTCACCCAGCCTTCATTTTTTTTGAAAAAAATTACATTTCCCCCTTGCCAAGACCAACATCATGTTGTATACTAATAAAGTCCTGAAGGGAGAGTTCCTTAAACGGGACGAAATCAGTAGAATGGTTCGGCACAAACGAACGAAAACAAAAAAACTTCAAAAAAGTTAAA
>NZ_JAEMED010000023.1 GCF_016458205.1 Streptococcus sp. 121
AGAGGGGAATGGCGTTGATCATTAGTGACTAAATATTTGGAAATTAACTCAGCCAGCTTCAAGACCTCAAACAATTCTTTAAAGAGAATCAGTCCGCCATAATTCGTAAGATTTCCTCCTTCAAAATAAAAATTATTGTTTTTAGCATTATTATTTGTTAGACTGAACATGTGGATTTCCTTTCTTTTTGTTGTTCTATGCACTTATATCATAAAGGGGAAATCATTTTTTGTCTAGTCGAATTTTTCACCCAATGGGTGAAAAGCAGAACCTTCCAGAAACCCTGTGATCAATACGGTTTCTGGAAGGTTTTTAAGTTAGGTATGAATAATTTGGGTTAAAGTTTAGAGAATACTGCAAAAGAGGTGATCTATGACACATGTACCAGTCTCTACTTTGAAAAACGATATTCAAGCTCTAGCCAATGGCAGCTACAGAGAACCTGCCATCCTCACAAAAAATGGACGTGCACAACACGCCTTTGCTACAATTGATGAACACGAAACACATAAGGCAATACTACGTTTACTGGAGGAACTACAAAAGGGTTATCAATCACTCCATTCCTAAGGAAGTATCCTTGCAAAAGATTTCTTAAAAAGAATCAGAAAATGACTTCAGAAAAGCTCACTATGAACACTAACACAAAAACGCCGTTCCTTTTTGGGGGGAAACGGCGTTTTGCATTAAAGGACAGATTCTACCTTGTAAGGCAAGGGGCCAAGAACTTCTTGATAATCTTGAACCTGGTAGGCTGTATTAGTGGTCACTTGGGCTAGTTGTTGATCTAAATCAATCGTAACAGACTCCACTCCTGCCAGTTTTGAGAAGGCTGCTGTGGTGTGTTTCACGCAATTTTGGCAGGATAGTCCTGCTAGTTGAACTGTTTGTTTCATTTGTGTCACGTTTTAAGATTTTCAGATCTTCTTGATTCTAAAAATATTTAATTGTACTATAACTTTCACAGCAAGACCTCTTATAATTTTTTTGCTTTAACTTTATTACAGTACTTTGGAGTTGTTTGAAGCTCACAAAAATCGACATTTTTCGTACCTATTTTTATTTGTTATCTGATTGAACTTACTTGGGCAATAGTAGAATAACAAACAATGGAAACGATTCATAAATGATTATCTTTTTCTTTCGATAAGAAACGTCTATAACTCAGATTATTTTGCATTAATTCTCCATGAGTACCACTTCCAGTTAATTCACCATTTTCAAGAAAATATAGTTTATCAACCGTTTGTATAGTCGAAATCCTATGTGTAATATAAATAATAACCTTATTCTTCAAATATGTCCTTATTGTTTCAATAACTTTTGATTCAGAAACAGAGTCTAAATGAGCAGTCACCTCATCAAATATATAAATATCTGCATTCCGCAATAAAGCTCTCGCAATTTGAAGTCGTTGTTTCTGACCACCAGACAGACCTATTCCGTTCTCACCTATAAGCGTTTCTAATCCATTGGGGAAATTTTTAAATTCTAAATTAAGAGCTGTTGCTTCTAAAATTTCATTTACTTTTCCAATACTTGGTTTATAATCTAAACCAAAAACTAGGTTTTCGTAAATAGTACCAGAAAAAATATCAGTTCCTTGAAAAACATATGTTAAACAACCATACAAACTCTCTGTACTTATTTTTCTTATATCAATACCATTAAACAATATTCTCCCAGAAAATGTGGTATATAATTTAGAAATCAGTTCAACAACTGTTGTTTTACCAGAACCCGAGGGACCTACAATGGCTGTTACCTCTCCTTTCCTAAAAAGCATATCTAAATTATTTAATACATTTTTCCCATCTCTATCAAAAGTTACACCTTTTAGTTCTATGCTTTCAATCGGAGCAGGCATAGCTTGCTCCCTCGTCCTATCTATACTAGTATTAATAGCATATTGATTAATGACAGAAAGACTGGCGTTAATTTTTTTTAATTGATTACCAAACTGTGCAATACTACTCAATGGAGATAATAGCTGAAATAAATAAATCAAGAACGATATCAATGTCCCAGCTGTTAGTGTTGACTGTGCAACTCTATATCCTCCATATCCAAAGCTAATGCAGATTACTATGAAAACGAAAATTAATATTACCGGTTTTATGGTCAAATCAATCAAAGAGTAAGCAAAAGAATTTTTTACTAGTTTCGCAAGTCTTTTTTCTAAACTTGACTTAACATATTGTTGGCCTTGATACACTTTAATTAATTTAACTCTTTGAAAAATTTCTGTTAAAAAGCCTGATAATTGACTTAAACTTTCCTGTTTCCTTATTGCAAATTTTCCTCCAAAATTCGATATTGGAATTAACACTATAAACATCATTAAAAGACACATTAACATTACAATAGATAACTGAAAATCTAATCTAAATAGAAATATTAAAGAAATAATGAACAAAAATATTGAACTCACAAAATCAGGAAAAAACTGACTCAGGAATAATCTTATCACTTCAGTGTCATTAACAATATGTCCTGATACTTCCCCACTTAAATTGTTGTCATAAAAGGACTGATCTTTTTTTAGCAAATCTGTTATAACATTCTTACGTAACTTAAGCACCTGATTCTCTGCATATCTCAATAGCAAATAAGAAGACACTATACTGAAAATTAGATTAAAAAAAAACAACACAATTATAGTTAATATTGGAAAAAAATTCGCTTGAGAATTATCTATTATTTTTTGTATTGACTGAGGAATTAATAAAAAGACAACATAAGAAAAAATATTTAAAATTATACCTAAAAATAGTTGAAGTTTATGTTTTATCGTCTCAGGAATCAATAATTTTTTCATAAATGTCTCCCTCTTAATGTCATAATCTATCATACAGGTTTTCTAGAGCCATTATGCTATAAAATGAATTTAAAATTTTTTGATTTACATCATTAGTACATCTACTAAATGGATCATCATAGCCAAAATATCCCAAATTTGTTTGAATGTATTCAAGAAATTCAACAGCATCTTCAAAAAAAGTATTTTCAAAATATTTTCGAATATTTAAAGCAATTAAAATACTTAACGCAAATTCCCTAATCTGATATTTTCTAGCAAAATAGATACTTAAGCCACCTATATAGTCTGACAACATTTCATTAAAAGAAGTCGGTAAATTTCTATTTGAAAGAAACAACAACTGATACAACACATCTAAATCTACACACTTCATTAATGTTGAAAAAGCAAGGTTTGACAACAACTCCTCAGCTAATTGCTTTTCCTTTTGACTACTAAGTATCCCTAACCTATATTTAAAATATCGTAATCTGAAGTCAAAATCCTTATCATTTGCCGAGATGCACTCAAATGCTAGTTTTTCTTTTATAGATTTTAAACCCTCATTATTAACTTCGACAAGAATTTCTGGCATTATCTGGTCTTGATGTTTTAAGGGAAAACTACTAGAAGATTCTCCTAAATAGATTAATAATAGTTTAGAGTTTACATTTAGATGATTAAGTTTTAAAAAACGAACTAAATTTTCTTTATTATAAACCATTTAATACCTCCTCTTCAATAAACAGGAATAGTTTATGGAATATATGCTCTGCAGAAATCTTTTTCGAGTAAACTTCAAAATATTTATTAATATCACTTTTATCTATGTGGTTTAATATCAAATCCTCATTTAGACAATGTTCCTTTACTATATTGCTCAACTCTCTGCTGTCCAGATAATATTTAGACCCCGTCTTAAGAAAACTGATTTGTCCCATAATATATTCAAAAAAATTTTCTTCCCATTCATTTTTCTGAATAATATCATTCTCAAAATACCTAAAGAAATTGATTTCAAAAAAGCGAAATTTTTGAGAAAATATATAGAAATGCACATGTTCTTTTAAATAAATTGGGTACATATGTAATAATGAATCTATATCTATATTTTGCGTAATAGTGTAAGCAATATCTAATATCAAAATCGTTAATCCAAAATCATTCATTTTAACTTTAAAATAATTCTCCAAATCATTATATAGATTTAGTATGTCACAAAATTCTGAATAAAATTTAAAATCAAGTTTACACCTTTTTAATTCCTGAATTATATGTTTTTTTCTTGACACCATATCAATGCTCCTATACAAACAATTGTTGTATGATATATATTTCTAAACTCAGCATAATTTGTTTCATAACTCCATTCTTTTGGTGCTGGAAATCCCCCATTATCCTTCTGATTAATCAAAAGGATCTCTTTAGCATATTTCAAAAGATTTGATAACTCTGAATCTAAATTTAAAAATATGCTACACAAAATCAATTCTCCCAAAATATCTAAGTCGTTTTCGAGAATTCTATCAACAATAAGAAACTTTATGATTGATAAGAAATGTGATTTTTCTATGTTCGATAAATTCCACAATCGTCCCATCTCTGTTAAATAAAAGATTGTATGGGTTAAACTATACATAGAATTTTCAGTGTAGTAAAACGGAGAAAGTTTTTTGCCTATAACTGTCTTCGAGTATAATTCTTCAAAGGATCGTAAATTATCCCTTATACCCGCTCTCTTTAAAGAATACTTATTATCTAACTGCCGGAAGGGAACTCTATAAATATGTAAATCAAGCTGATCTTGAGTTATAATTTTATTCAGATATTCTGAATAATATTGTTTCCCTTTTAGAACAAAATATTCTTCAATTGTAGCTAATCCAGCTAAAGCATTAACGTTTTCTTCAAATAAGTCGATAAAAGGAATTGTATCTACTTTGTTAATTATGAATGAATCAATAAACTTAAATATTTCCTTTTCTTTTAATGGCTCGGGCAGTAAATTATAAAAGAAAACTAATTCAACAAACGATTTTAATTGTTCCTCTTTGTCATTTAATAATTTTTCATTTACTAAAAAGCTATTAATATTTTCTTTTAAATAAATCAAGCCTCTTAAAATAGCATTATCCATACAACCCCCTTACTAACTCTAGTTTCAATCTTTATTAAACACTAGACTAGAAAAAAGAACATATTCAATTTTGAACAATCCCTATTTTAAATTTTTTACCAATTAATTTTTATTTTCCGTATAATTAACAACAATAGGAAAAAAAACATCAATAATAAAACATTGAAGCCAACTGAGAAACGTGATAATTCTAAGTACGTAGAATTATCAACAAATAACGTAATTGGTACGATATTTATATAAATGTTCCTTGCATCAGCTACTGAAGAAGCTCCTATCATAAACTTATTATAGATTTGTTCTGAAAATATCCCATAGAAAATCAAGGATTGTGTAACAAGAAATGAAACGAGTGTGAATATAAAACTATTAGAGCCTAGCTTTTTAGAAGAGAAATTTCTAAAGCTATAAAGCAATGAACATGTTGTTATAAAATAAACTAGCAAAGAAATTAACTTTTGAAAGACATCCCATAATTCAACGTCTGTATATATAAAATAATAAGTAAAGTTGAAAACAGTTAAAATAATAGCAATTATTAATAATATACTCAACTTACTGTACTTTATTGTATAATAAAAATATTTATGGCGTGTATATAAAAATTCATAAAGAAAATATGTTGATAAGATGATAAGAAGGGTAGCTGAAATCATTATCCAGAGGCCATTTATCGCTTGAAGTACTTCTACTTTGGTAAATAGATTTACCATTATTCTCATAACAAGACCAATCGCAAACACATAGAGATATGGTTTTGTATATTCTGTTACTAACTTCTTAATCAAGAGTAGCATTCCTATTCACCTCCTTGTATATATCATCTAAACTTAAAGGAGAAAACTCGTTAAGTAAATATTCAACAGCGCTATGTAGTATAATTTTACCTTCTTTCATAAATACTACTTCATCAAACAACTTCTCCATATCTTGGACTAAATGAGTACTAATAATGATTATGCTTTTTTCATTTTTAAACCTGATTATTAAATCTATTAGTATATCTCTTGTTAGTGGATCAACAGCTGCTAAAGGCTCATCTAACAAATACATATCTGCATCCTGAGATAGTAAAAAAACTAAGTGCAACTGTTCTTTCATCCCCTTTGAGTATTCTGAAATAGACTTATTTTTATCAAGATTTAGATATTTTAGTATTTGAATAGCTCTATCTTTATTAAAAGAAACATAAACACTCTCGAACAATTCTAAACACTCATTAATCGTTAAATCTTCAGGTATATACGAATGATCTGGCAAAAAAAATACAGAACCCTTACCCTTTATAGTTCCCGAATATTTTTGATATAAATCTGCAATCACATTCATCAATGTAGTTTTCCCACAACCATTTGGTCCTAATAAAGCAATCACTTGTCCACGATACTCTATTTTTAAATCAATATCTTTTAAAATTGGTTTATCAAATCCAAATGATAAATTTTTAATATCAAACATATTCCTCTCCTAATTGATAAAAAAGGCCCTGCATCTAGAAATACAGAACCAAGCATATAGTTAAAACACCCATTAACTCTGAAAATACTATTACTTAATTAACTCAGCTGGAACTGGAGTAAGATTAAAATCATTATACATTTGCTTGAGCAATGAATCTGGTTCTGCAACAGAAGGCCAAACCAAAGCCCAACCACTCCAAATTGCGATTCCCCCAGCCTGAACTTGAATGGAATCGTTTTTAGGGGCAAATGACACAACAAAATTTTTTGTTTGATTAATATTATTTAGCATAACTATTCTCCTTTAAAATTAGAAAATAATTGAAAATATTGGGTGTTTTTACTTTACACCCCCATTATACAATACAAAACAAAGCATGTAAAGCGCTTTCATCAGAAGTCACAACAAATTATGAAAAAATAATCTGATATCGACTTCCCGAGTTTATCACAAAAAAACTTTTTCCCATATGTTAGAAAACAGGGGATGAGCCAGTCAATGTCTCGGGTGGGTCGGTGTATCGATAATAGCCCATTAGAAGGCTGGCAAGGACTAATAAAGGAAATACGAGAGGTGCTATACCCTAATGTAGCTACTTTCGAAGAGATGAAGAAAGCGTATAAAAATATAATTGATTACTACCATCATCATGATCCACAGGAGAGATTTGAAGGAAAGACAACTGCACAAGTAAGGGCTGATGCAAGGGCAAATCCAAAACAAGGAACCTACTATCCAATTAAGCAAGCTAAAAAATACCTTGATTTTTGGAAAAATATTGCCAACAAGAAAAAACAGACCGCCTAAACTTAAGGCAGTCTGGTATCACACATTTTATTTATTTCAACCGTCTACTTGACACGGTACGTATCATTTTTGGGAAACGGCGTTTTGCATTAAAGGACAGATTCTACCTTGTAAGGCAAGGGGCCAAGAACTTCTTGATAATCTTGAACCTGGTAGGCTGTATCGGTGGTCACTTGGGCTAGTTGTTGATCTAAATCAATCGTAACAGACTCCACTCCTGCCAGTTTTGAGAAGGCTGCTGTGGTGTGTTTCACGCAATTTTGGCAGGATAGTCCTGCTAGTTGAACTGTTTGTTTCATTTTCGGAATCCTTTCTTATTTAAAGCGTAAGCGCAATGCATTTAAAACAACTGAGACAGAGGATAAGCTCATGGCTAATCCAGCCAACATGGGGTTGAGAAGAGGGCCTCCAAAGAGGTAGAGCAGACCCATAGCAATTGGAATTCCAATAACGTTATAGATAAAAGCCCAGAACAGATTTTCTTTAATGATTCGAAGGGTTGATCGACTGAGCCGAATGGCATCTACCAGACTAACCAAGTCTCCTTGGAGCAAGACAAGATCAGCAGCATCCATGGCAATATCTGTACCTGTTCCCATCGCAACTCCAACTTCTGCTTGCACTAAGGCAGGAGCATCATTGATGCCATCCCCAACCATGGCTACGGATTGCCCTTTAGCTTGATAATTCTCAACTTGTGCAGCCTTGTCTTGGGGCAATACTTGAGAAACAACTTCCTCAATCCCTACTTGGTTGGCAATTGCACGAGCGGTTTCCTCCTTATCTCCTGTCAATAGAACAAGATTGAGTCCCAACTCTTTCAAGTCACGAATAGCTTGCGCACTGGTTTCTTTAACCGGATCTGCTACAGCAAGAGCTGCTACAAATTGCCCATCTCGTGCCATTAACAAACTGGTTTTTCCCATTTTTTCCCAGCTCAAAAGATCTAAATCCTCTGGCAAGGAAACCCCTTCTTCTTCAAGGTAACGAAGCGTTCCAACCTGGATGAGTTGATTGTCTATCTTTGCCTCGACTCCCCGTCCCACTTGTGCCTTGAAATCCTCAACCGGGAGAAGGTCTAAGTTCGCTTCTTCCGCAGCTTGAACAAGGGCCTGAGCAATTGGATGCTCACTACGACTTTCAACGGAAGCCAATTGGACAAGAATGCTTTCGTCGCTCTCTTGTGTCCAGACTTTCATATCGGTCAAGGTCATTTTCCCAGCTGTGACAGTCCCTGTTTTGTCTAAAAGAACAGTTTCTACGTTCGCCAAACTTTCTAAGGCAGGACCAGACTTCAATAAAATTCCCTTTTCAGCTCCACGACCTGTAGCTACCATCATGGCTGTTGGTGTCGCAAGACCAAGTGCACAAGGACAGGCAATCACAAGAACCGCAATAAAAATCGAAAGGGCAAATTCTAGACTAGCTCCTCCGATAAAATACCAAGCTAGACTAGCTAGAACAGCAGCAATTAAAACTGTCGGTACAAAATAAAGGGCAATTCGGTCTGCCAAGGCTGCAATCGGAGCTTTTTTCGCTTGAGCAGCTTCTACCAACTGAATAATTTGAGACAGCATGGTTTCAGCCCCGACCTTGGTAACCCGGTAATCGACACTCCCTGTTTGGTTGAGACTTCCTGCCCAAACTTCCTCTCCAACTTGCTTATGAACCGGCACACTTTCACCGGTCATCATGGATTCATCTACATAGCTCTCACCAGAAATGATTTCGCCATCAACTGGAAAACTTTCACCAGGAACAACCCGTACACGATCCCCAACTTGAAGGTCTTTAGTTGCAACCACTTCTACTCTATCTTCTTTTACTAACATCGCCTCTTGCGGGGCTAACTGGCTTAGTCCTTGAAGGGCACGCGAAGTTTGGTGTTTGGCCCTAGCTTCTAAATATTTTCCTAAGAAAATAAAGAAAACAATGGTGGCAGCTGATTCAAAATAAAGATGGTGGGCAAAATGGAGTTGGCCCTGTAAAACCTGCCAGGAACCGTAAATACTATAAAGATAAGCAGCTCCTGTTCCAATCGCAATTAAGCTATCCATATTGGGATGACCCTTGAAAAGATTTCGGAAACCTCGTTGATAGAATCCTCGTCCAAGCCAAAGAACTCCTGTTGTTAAGAGCAATTGGACAAGAACAAAAGTTGCTGGTTCACTCAACCAGTTTGGTAATGGTAAGCCCATCATACTCCCCATGGCAATGTATAGGAGGGGAACAGCTAAGATACTTGTCCAAATCACCTCCCTTTTCTGGTTTTCCAAATGGGCTTCTTTTTGTTCATCGTCAATCTGATGTTGCTCTATAGACCAGCCCCCTTCTTGGACCTCCAACTGATACCCAACTCCAGATACTGCTTCTTCTAAGGCCGCACTTTCAAAATCAGTATTGGTTCGAATCGTTAACTTTTCAGTGGCTAAATTGACTTGGGCTTCCTGCACTCCTTCTTGTTGTCCCGCAATTTTCTCAACAGTCAAGGCACACGATGCACAGGTCATCCCTGATACTTGATAAACTTTTTCTTCCATTTTTTACTCTCCTTTTTTAATGATGGCAATCACATTGACCCGGCAAACAAGTACAAACCACGTGAGTCGGTGCTGTTTTCTTGGCTGACTCCGCCCAAGCTACTAGATTCTCCAAGTCAGACTGAGTCAGTTGAGCTTTCTTCAGGAGAACCAGTAAATGCTCCCCGTGTTTGGTCTGGCATTGGTTATCCAACCACTCTTGCCCCATTTTTCCCAACTCCTGCTGCTCACTTGTCACAGCTCGATATACAAAGCGTTTGCCTTCCGCTTGTGCCTCAATTAACCCCTTATCCTTGAGTCTAGTCAAGAGAGTCTTGACTGTGCTGGGTTTCCACTCAAAATCCGCTTGCAGGTAATCAACAATCTGACTACTACCGCTGTTTGGATGAGCCCAGAGCACCCGCATGACCTGCCATTCCGCAGTTGACATCAGTCCTTTCATGATTCCTACCTCTTTTCGTCTACAGTTGTAGTCTATGTTTATAGTTTACATTTGTAGATTCAAATTGTCAAGTGAGAGATTTGTTTTTTTTTACGATGGTAATACTCTTATAACTTTATTCATCAGTAATTTGGGATTAGAACAATGTTGACGAAGATTTTCGCATCTACGCTAATCGAAAGTTTGAAATCTAAAAAATATTCAGTTCTTGTTAAACAAATCAAAACGTAAAAACCGTTCTAAGATTCCTATTAATGGGTATGATTCTTATAAAATTAGTCTAGGATAAAAGTAGATAAAAAAAAACGCAGACAAATTTGCATTTCTTGATAAAAACCAAGTACAACTTGTCTGTGATTTTAAATTATTTGCTAGTTTTTGCCCAATCCTTGATTGTACATTCTAAGATTTTTACTCCTCTTCACTTTCTTTAATTGAATATCTGTACTTTCTATACGAGTAATAGATCTTTATCGGCATTAGAAGAATAACTAGTAATCCTACTCCCCTAACCTGATCGATTTGTGGAAAGAAAGTGGTATCAACATTAGTCTCCTTAAATAATGTTAACACGGAACCAATATATCCTAACAATGTAAGAAAAAGTGTACCAATCCAAAAATCAAAACGATAAATTCGTCTTTTGATTACTTTGTCTGAATGCTTATCAAAACAAAAATCGTAAAGTAAAATTGGAGTTAAAGGGAGTAAAATCAAAACAAAAAGTAGCTTAATATCTAACATTCCTTTAGAAGTGGTAATGCTTGAAATAATATAGAGTTCCACCACATATATCAGAAATAAAGTTGCTAAAAAAGCGATTATTGAATGCATGGCCTCTTTAAATCTATGCATAAATCTTAGCTCCTTTTTTATTTATATCTTACTTCAAAGCAATCATCATGTCAACTATTAACATGTTCCTTTTCGAATCGCATAACTATAATAGTAAATGAAATAACTGCTGCCGGTTTAATACTTTTTGTAAAATAAATTTCATGGACTAAAAACCACTTTCCTTATTCATATTCTTTTAACTTTTTCCAAATTACCCCTTGACAAGTATAGACAAGTCCACTATAATTTGTCTATACAAGTTTAAAAAACGCTTTCAAAAGGAGATCTTATGAAAAACGATGTTTCTAAAATCGTTGAAGCCATTGGTGGCAAGGACAACATCAACAGTGTAACCCACTGTGTGACTCGTCTTCGCTTTATTCTAAAAGATGAAGGGCAAGTAGATGAGTCTGCTCTCGATCAAATTGATTTGGTTAAGGGGCAATTCTCTGCCAACGGTCAATACCAAGTCATCATCGGTCCTGGTATTGTTGATAAAGCTTATGATGAATTGGTAGCCCAAACAGGTGCACAAGCTGTATCTAAGGAAGAAGCCAAGGAACAAGCTGCCCAAGATTTGAACCCACTTCAAAAATTGGTGAAATTGTTGGGAGATGTTTTTGTACCAATCCTACCAGCGATCATTTCTTCTGGTTTGCTTTTGGGGATTAACAATGTTCTTACCCAACCAGGAATCTTTGGAGCGCAATCCATTGTTGAAATGTATCCTGGTTTCGCTGGATTTGCTGGTATTGTTAACTTTATCGCAGCAACATCCTTTATCTTTATCCCAGCTCTTGTTGGTTGGTCAGCTATGACCCGCTTCGGTGGTTCTCCACTCTTGGGGATCGTTCTTGGTTTGGTTCTTTGCCACCCTGGATTGACTTCTCAATATGCTTTGTTTGATGCAAACACTGGTGGACTTGCTGAAATTCCAACTTGGGATCTCTTCGGTATTCCTGTTCAACAAATGAACTACCAGGCTCAAGTTCTACCATCTCTCTTTGCGGCTTTCATTTTGGCTAATGTGGAACAATGGTTGAACAAACGTGTTCCAGATAGCTTGAAACTCTTGGTGGTTGCTCCTGTTTCACTCTTGGTTACTGGTTTCCTTGCCTTCACAGTTATTGGTCCTGTGACCATGTGGTTGGCGACTCAAATCACAAACATCATGATGGCTATCTTCAGTACAGCTGGCTGGTTGGGAGGTCTCATCTACGGTACCTTCTACGCACCGCTTGTTATCACTGGTATGCACCACATGTTCCTCCCAGTTGACCTTCAATTGGTGGCATCTGAAAATGGAACCTTCTTGTGGCCTATCCTTGTTATGTCTAACGTAGCTCAAGGATCTGCAGCCCTTGCTATGATGTTAATTTTCCGTAAAAACAAAGATAGCAAAAACGAAAGCATGGCGCTTACTTCTGCCATCTCTGCATGGTTGGGAGTTACTGAACCAGCCATCTTCGGGGTAACTCTTCGCCATAAAGCTGCCTTCCTAGCAGCAATGGTTTCAGCCGGAATTGCCGGAGCCCTCCTCGGTTCTGTACCAGTTCTTGCTAACTCTGTCGGTATCGGTGGTATCCCTGGTATCCTCTCCATCGTTCCACAATATTGGGGTATTTTCGTCCTTGGATTGGCTATCGTTATCGCCCTTCCAATCGTTCTAACGTTTGTTTTTATTCGCTTTGAGAAGAAGAAATAAGACTAGATTTATAAGGGGTGAGGTTGGGACAACAGTTTCAACCTCATTATTATAGTTTGCTATATAATTTTGACGCAGTGGTTGATTGGCATTTTCTTTCGCCTTGCAGGCTCTGAAAACAGCCTAATCAACTGTGCGAAGGTGGGAGTGAATCGGTCTGGGGAGAGACCGTTTCAGCTTACAACCTGAAATACGGACTTGTAACGAACAAGATTTCAACATCTTGTTCTGTCCCACTCTCCCCTTTTTTTAGAAAGGTGTTTTCATGAAAGATTCAATATTTTCCAAAGTTGTTTACCAAATTTATCCTAAATCCTTTAACGATAGCAACGGCGATGGTTTTGGGGATTTGCCGGGTATTATTGAGAAGCTTCCTTATTTGAAAAAATTAGGAGTAGATATTCTCTGGCTCAACCCTTTCTATGTGTCTCCTCAAAATGACAATGGTTATGATATCGCGGATTACCGGGCCATCGATCCCCGCTTCGGAACCATGGAAGACTTTGAGGAATTGGCCCGCCAAGCCAAGGAACTAGGGATGGGAATCATGCTGGATATGGTGCTCAACCACACGTCAACAGAGCACGAATGGTTCCAAAAAGCGCTAGCCGGTGATGAAAAATACCAAGCCTACTACTACATCCGGGAAGCTAAGGAAGATGGTAGCCTTCCAACCAACTGGCAATCCAAATTCGGTGGGCCTGCATGGCAACCTTTCGGCAACACAGACAAATATTACATGAACCTCTACGATAAAACCCAGGCAGACTTGGATTGGCATAATCCAGAAGTTCGTGAGGAACTCTACGATGTCGTCAACTTCTGGCGGGAAAAAGGAGCCTCTGGCTTCCGCTTTGACGTGATCAATGTGATTGGTAAGGATGAACTTCTTGTGGATAGTCTCAATGAGCAACAAGAAAAAGGGCTCTATACGGACACCCCAATTGTCCATGACTACTTGCAAGAAATGAACCAGGCTAGCTTCGGACAGGATCCCACTATCGTAACGGTCGGTGAGATGTCCTCAACCACCATTGACAACTGTATCCTTTACACCAGACCCGACCGTCATGAGCTCTCTATGACCTTTAGTTTTCACCACCTAAAAGTCGACTACAAAGATGGCGACAAATGGCAAAACCAGGCTATGGACTTCGCAGAGTTGAAACGAATTCTCAACGACTGGCAGGTAGGAATGGATCAAGGCGGCGGCTGCAATGCGGTCTTCTGGAATAATCATGATCAACCACGCGCTCTAACCCGCTTCACCAACGACCAAGAATACCGAGTGGAGTCTGCTAAACTGTTGGCTCAAGCCATCCACATGATGAAGGGGGTCCCTTACATCTATATGGGGGAAGAAATCGGAATGACGGATCCTGGCTTCACCAGCATGGACCAGTACAAAGATATTGAAAGTATCAATGCTTACCAGATGCTCTTGGATCGAGGCTTGACTGCCGAAGAAGCCTTTGAAGTTATCCAGGTTAAATCCCGCGACAACAGCCGGACACCGATCCAATGGGATGCGTCTGAGAATGCAGGATTCACTACTGGTCAACCTTGGCTAGCAGTTGCAAACAACTACCAAGAGATTAATGTTGAACAAGAATTAGCTCAAGGAAGCATCTTCTCTTACTACCAAGACTTAATCCGCCTCCGCAAAGAGTTGGCTATTATCCAGGAAGGTTCTTACCAACCGCTCTTAACCGACCACCCACAAGTATTGGCTTACAAGCGTCAATTAGGGAATCAAGAATTGATTGTCTTCAACAATTTCTATGGCCAAGTGACAACTGTCCCAATGGAAGGCACCAACTACGAATACCTCCTAGGAAATTACGGCCAGCGAGAAGCTGAACAGTCCTTGGAACTCCGTCCGTATGAGACCGTCGCTTTCCTGAGTCGTTAGCCTATGACTGAAAAAAAGTACCAGGTCATCTATGACCAACTAAAAAATGAAATCCGACAAGGCATTTACAGCCAAGGGGAACTGCTCCCTTCTGAGATGGACCTCTGCCAGCACTTTGAGACTTCTCGCGAAACCCTTCGCAAATCCTTACAGCTCCTACAAAACGATGCTTACATTCAAAAAATTCGTGGGAAAGGATCCATTGTCATCTACGATCCTTCCCTCAATTTTGAATTAGCCAGTCTAACCAGTTTCCAAGAAATCAACGACGGCCTCAACCACGCCTACAAAACTCAAGTTGCTGTCTTTGAAAAAATCAAGGCCAAGGACTACCCACATGTCAAATCCGCTCTGCAACTAAGAGACTTTGACACCATCATCCGGGTGGTTCGCCTTCGAAAAAAAGGGGCCAAGGTCAACATCGTTGATATTGATTTCTTTAACCCCCAACTCATAACGGGACTTACAGAGGAAATCGCCCAGAAGTCCATCTACCACTACATTGAACAAGACTTGGGCTTGGTCATTAGCCACTCGGCTAAAACCATTACTTTCCAACCAGCCAATCAAGTTCTCCAGGACTACTTCCAAAATCTGGATCCAGCTTACCTAGCCCTGGTGGAAGCAACCGTCTTCCTAGGTGACGGTCAGCCCTTCCAGTACAACCAATCCCACCATAGACCCTCGTCCTTCAAGTTCACCAATTTTTCTCGAAGACAAACATAAAGAAAACACACGATAAAAACCTTACCCTCTGTGAAAGAAAAGACAAGGTTTTATCGTGTGTTATTTTATATGCAAAAGACGGCTAATATCAAAGTTCTTTTCCGTTAAGGTAGTTAGACGATTTGCAGTGCTTCAATTTATTCGAGAGAAAGTTCCAGAGTAAGTTTCTGCATAATTTGGAACTAAATAAATTGAATTTGTAGCGGTGTCGTAAGAAAATCGTGGTAACCCTGAAGTATGAGCATCATTAGAGGTAGGACTGATAAAAGCAGTATCTTGCCAATAACCATAACCATTCAAAATGTAGAGATCACGACTTAAGTGCTGACGTGCCTCTTCTGAAATGTGTTCTCCTTCAGCCATTTGAATAGCAAGAGATCCATTCGCTCCAACTGTGATTTGATTACCATACTCATCTTGCCATGTTCCAGCTAGTGATGAAAAGTCGCCAGCAAGGAATGGTTCTGGATTATAGGGAACATCTGGAAGATTTTCCTGTGAACCAACAACACCGTCTGATGATTTGCTCTGAACTGGCGTCTCAGTACTTACGGATGCTCCAACTGCTTCACCCTGTTCTACAGTTGAGCTAGGTGTAACAGAGTAAGAGGAATTTTCCTGATTTGCTGCACCAGTAGATTTTTCACTATTATTAGAAGACTTCTTAGTTGAACTCGCTACCTTGCTTACTGATGAACTTGATTGTTGTGTCTTGCTTAAGGAGCTAGATACTGTAGATTCAGATTGTCGGTTATTAGAACAACCAGCCAAAACAAGCAGGGCTAAAAGTGTAATAGTTGTCTTTTTCATCGATAGACCTTTCTTTAGTTGATAGCAATATATCTTCTGATGCCTGAAGCTGAAACATAACTAAGCCAGTTGCGACCTTCTGCATTCAAAACTTTATCATAATTTACAGACATACCAGGGTTATATTGAGCCAACGTTACAGAAGACATCCGAGGTTCATTTTTTACATATCCGACAGCTGTAAAAGTATAGCTTCCACTAGATGGAATATTAGAAGTGCTTGGTTTATTCAGCTGATCAGAAGGTGAGGCTGTACCAGAAGAAAGCTTTTCAACGGCAATATAGCGACGATTTCCTTGATATGACAAATAACTAATCCAGCGATAGCCGTCAGCATCTAATACTTTATCATAATTCACTGAGGAACCTGCCTCATAGTATGCTAAATCTGTTGCTGAATAACGTGATTCTGATTTAATTCCTAATCTATGGGTAAATGTATAAGTACCACTAGCAGGAAGCTTTGCTTCTGAAGATGGAGTTGATGCATTATTTGTTGGCGCTGTACTTGAAGTAATAGGTTTACTATTAGACTCAGACGAAGACAATTTAACCAATGGTATATAACGACGATTTCCTTGATATGATAGATAGCTAAGCCAGCGATAGCCGTCAGCATCTAATATTTTATCATAATTCACTGAAGAACCTGCTTCATAATAAGCCATATCTGGTGCAGTAAATTTGGCTTCTGATTTAATTGGTGCTTTGGAAGTAAAAGTATAAGTTCCTGATGGAGCTAGATTTCCAGTATTAACTGGGCTGTTTGAAGAATTTCCTGAATTACCATTACCATTTGGCGGTGTAGTCAAATCTTTAAAATGAATGAAACCCGTTACAGATGAAATAGGAATACTTCTGCGATAATATCCATAGCTCCAGTTATAGTTGTATTCTTCAATAACTACTGTATTGCCTCTTACTTCAGCTACCCAAGCAACATGACCATATATATCAGAAGCACCAAAAGATCCTTTACCAAACCAAGCTACTGAACCTACGGCAGGCACCTTATCTACATAACCTCCACGCGAAGGTGCATTCAATCCCCAATCTGCTCCATTACCTAGATAAGCAACATTGGAAAAACCATTCGTTTCTGCTAAACGGAAAGCAACAAATGAGGTACATTGTCTTACAGGATAACCCCATCTATCTAAATCAGTTGAGATATTCCCATTTTTCCAGCGATAATTATCTCCAATATAATTTCCGGTATTTGCAGTCCTAAATGGACTTGTTTGTCTACCCAAATTCTTTTTTGTCTCTGATTTTGAATCTTTTTCTAGTGATTCAACTACAATTTCATCCTTATCAATTTTAATACTATTCTGTTCTGAACTACCTTCTGGAGATATTTCATTTTCCGATGTAGGTATTGAATCTTTTGAAGTAATTACTGTACCATCTGCATTTTCTCGAGCAACTTTTTTGTTAATATCATTTTCAGGAAGTTCATTTACTGGTATTTCTTTATTCTCAGTATCAATGTCTTTAACTTGTTCTGCTTTAGCTTCTAAAATTGAACTGTTCTCAAAAATTACAGAAGGTTGAATGTGGTGCGACAGGTTTGTTTCTTCATTTTGGGAAGACACTTCTGAAGACAAGTTAGTCGTATCACTTGTTGTCAATAAAACTTCACTTTGTGATACATTCTCAGTAACTTCGTCAGCGGATACAGTCTGTGGAACACCCAACATAACTACTCCAACCATAACTGAAATTAAACCAACCGAATATTTTCTAAAAGAAAATCTTTTCTTTAACTGATAATCTAGATGAAACAAGATTCGTTTCTCCTTTGTTTTTACTTTTTCTTTTCACTGGTCCAACATCTAAACCAGCGAAATCAGTTTATAACAAAAAAGACTTCCTTATAAAATTGTTACGAATCCGTAACAAGAGAAATAGTATCCTTAATTTGACCCTCTAGATTGTAACATTCGAGAAATTGAGCGATTCGTAAACATTCCTCCAGATCCTTCATTGCCCCCTTGTTACCTTGCATGTAGCGCATTTGAGCTTTGATAAATTTCAGTTGCAGTCGAGCCATTAGATTGTTCTCTAATATTGAAAGGTTATCTAGCTGCCGAATAAACTTAGCAGTGACTGTAAATTCTTCACGATCCAAAAGAATTCCGGCAAGATTCAATAAAATCAAGTAAATTCTATTTCTATTTTCAGGTATTGTATTATAAAATTGAGTTTTTTGAATGATTTCTAATCCAAATATCTCAATCGCTCTAGACTCCAGCGCTTGTCCACATGAACCCAGAATCCAGAGTTCAAACAAACACCAATCCGAAATTCCCATCAGATAGTCCGCGATAACTTCTTTATCTTTTTCAGAAATAAGGTAGCGTTCATCACACCGATTCAACATAACCTGAACGACTGAAATCATTACACGATCCGACGCTCTTCTTTCAGTCTTATACTTTTCTTCATAATTCGCCTGTAAATTTAGGAAATAAGATGTATTTTTGTTTAAAAGTGCTTGATTAAAATCAATTGTTACCCTCGGATCCTCTTCTTGGTAATAAACATGATAAAAATTCCAAAACTCACCTAGAAGTACATCCATCCGTTGTAGACAGGCCATAAATTTTGAAAGAGAAATATCATTTTCTCCTTTTTCAAAGCGAGAAATCTGAGCAGCCGAAATATCTTGTCCTGCCACTTCCCGAATGGATAAATTTTTAGAATTCCGAATCATTTTGAAAACACGACCATATTTATTCATTTAAACACTCCTGTTACAAATACGTAACACATTCTAAATTTCTATTTCTTTATTATAAAATAATTGTATGTGAATCAAATTACAAATTCAAGAGGAGAAACAACAACATGAAAAATTTTTTTGTTCTATTTAATATTTCAGCTATATTGCTTCTTAACACTGTTCAACAATCTTCAAAAATAATTGTCAGTAAGAATACCTCATCAACTATTTCAGTTCGCTCAATTGTGAATACCTTAGACTGGTAAAAGTTAATACATAAGAATCACGCCGCATAGATTTGTCTGATAGTCTTCAAATTTCTTTAAAATCAACAAAGATATACTCTTTTAGTTTATCTTTTATTACTGTGTTAGTTCGTCTTGCCGTACTTCATACTCATTGAATTTCAAAATCTGACTTTGTCAAGCCTCTTTGATGAACTTTTTGATTGCGTGCTTTACATGCCTTATCGATAATATTCAACAGATCTCCCAGATCTGTTGAACTACCGTCATCGGCTTTCCTAGTCATCTCTTTGAAAGATTCGAGTATTCCGATTTTGAAGTTAGTTAAGTATCAGTACTGTCTACGACTCGCTGCCTTGTACTAAAAACAAACTAAACGACTATAACTTATAATTCAAGATATTCTCTATTTTCAATGATATCTAGCTACTATGAAAAGGAGCAAGTTCAAGTCTTGCCCCTTTTTCTGTACATTCTTATTTTTTATTAAGCCATTGAAGGTTCAAAAGTTCGTTTATTTCAAGAAAAGCGTTTTCAACCCGCGCCTGCGTTTCGGCATCGAGTTGGCCCTCATAGCGACCACCTTTCAAGAAATCTTCTACAACCAAGGTTTGGTAGAGGTATTGAGGGAATCCCGCTTGCGAATAGGTTCCTTTCTCGACTCGATTCACCCAGGTTGGGTGGCCTTTGACAGATTTAATCCGAGTCTTTTGGCCCTGTTTCTCCACTTCTACATCCATGAGGACCCCACGCTCCGTCCATTCGGAGTTGGCCATTCCATCCAGGCTCTCGATTCGCTGATTGGAAATGAAATTGCCCATAGAATAGATGATGAACTTGTTTTCCCCATCTTTTTCAATCATTTCAGTTGGTTCTGGAACATGCGGGTGGCCACCGAATACCAGGTCAGCGCCCCAGTCTACCATCTTACGGTATAGTTCAACCTGTTCCTCGGTCGGCTCCAAGCGGTATTCCTCGCCCATTTGCGGCATGACAATCGTGAGGTCCGCCTCTTTCTCGGCCCGCTTTATTTCCGCCTCCATTTTCTCTTGATCCAAATCAGAGAGAACTGCCTCATACTCTTCTGGGCTCAGCCCAGCTTCCAACCCATTAAAACCATAAGCATAGGCTAGGAGCGCAATCTTAATGCCATTGACCTCCTTGATAAGCAAGGGAGCCTGATCGCGTGCTTGATCAGGATAAACGCCAATGGGGGTAATACCAGCGTCTTTGAAGGCTTGGGCAGTAGTCGCCACGCCTTCTAAGCCCGAATCTAAAATATGGTTGTGGGCCAGGTCCATGGCATCGTAGCCAGCATCTTTAATAGCCTCTACCACTTGGGGAGGCGCATTAAAGAGCGGGTAACCGCTCAAGGGATAGTCCGGGTTAATGGTTCCTTCAAAATCGCCAATGGCCAGGTCAGCTTGTTCTAACCAGGGTTTGACATAGGTAAAGTTTTCAGAGAAATCATAGCTACCATCCGCCTGCTCTACAGAATAGTAGAGAAGGTCATGGTAGAGCAAATCACCGTGTGCCATAATCCGAGCTTGGGTCGCCTGACTGTCTTCCTGACCCTTTACTAATTCCTGAACATAAGGACGACCAAAGTAGACTCCTAACCCCGCCAGGGTCACCGTTGTCAAGAGACCTGTTACAAAAACTTCCTTCTTCATAACATCTTCCTAATCAAACAAGTCTAGTAAATAACCATAGCCTTCCACTTCCAGATCTTCCTTAGCCACAAAACGGAGGGCAGCACTATTGATACAGTAGCGAAGTCCACCTGATTCTTGCGGACCATCTTCAAAAACATGTCCCAAATGGGCATCCCCTGCCCGACTCCGAACCTCAATCCGGCGCATCCCGTGACTCAAATCCTGACGGTACTGAATAAGGTCCTTGGCAATGGGTTTGGAGAAAGCTGGCCAACCACAACCTGAATTGTATTTATCTGCAGACTGGAAGAGGGGCTCTCCAGAAGTAATGTCCACATAAATTCCTTCTTGGAAATGTTCATCATACCTGTTATCAAATGGACGCTCGGTCGCATTTTCCTGAGTCACCGCATATTCTTCTTCAGATAAACGCTGCTTCAACTCCTCTTGGTCAGGCTTTTGGTAAAGGGCAGGATCAATCAAAGGCTGGTAGGCATCCTCCACATTGATGTGGCAGTAACCTCCTGGATTTTTCTTCAAATAATCTTGGTGATAATCTTCTGCAGGGATATAGTGGCGAAGCGGTTCCACTTCAACAGCCAAGGGTTGGTTGCCAAAATGTTGCGACTGTTCAGCCATAACCTGCTCAATCACAGGTAGATCTTGGGCATCCTGGTAATAAATCCCTGTTCGGTATTGGCGACCACGATCATTGCCCTGGCGATTGACACTGAGCGGATCAATCACTCGGAAATAATACAGCAGAATTTCCCGTAAGCTAAGGACTGCAGGGTCATAACTGACAAAGACTGTTTCTGCATGGTCGGTTTCTTTTAAGAGTTGATAATTGGTTGTTTCGACTTGGCCATTGGCATAACCCACACTAGTCTCCTGAACACCATCAATGCGAGAAAAATATTCCTCTAAACCCCAAAAACAACCACCTGCTAAATATATTGATTTCATAGTGACCTCCTAATTAGACTTCCATTCTGTATCGTAGTGGACAAGATAATAGGGCCCTTCCCCCATCTCGCCATCAAAAACCAAACGATAGCTACCTTGATCACCCGGTTCCAGACTGCTCTCCAAAGCCTCCTGATCAAAGGTAACACTATCTAACAGCAAGGGTTCTCCCTCTTCATCAAATAATTCGTAACTATAGGGATTCACACGGAAGGTATTCCCATGACTATTTTCAACCAAGAGCTCAACCACAACCGCTGATCCAGTGGCATCATCCCACATCTCCTGATTTTCATCTTTTTCGATGGTCTTAACCGTTACCCGTTCCCCGGTTACAAATTGCCGCGATTGGCCCAGCTTTTGCTCGATGACACTCTCTTCTTTTTGATTTAAACCTAAAAGACGGGCATACTGCTCATTTTCCTCGGCTAGTCCTAAATAAGAAAAGAGCAGACCGCCAATTCCAAGTAGTAAAAGGACATTCAACCCCACCAAGCTAAGGATCCAAATCCAATAGGGCTGAGACCGCAAGGTCTTTTTGTCAGACATTCTGGATGCACCTCCTTAATTCGTAGGTCCGGAAGAACTCGACAAATGCACACCAGCTTCCTTCAAGGCATCCTGGTACAAGCGATAAATGGGATAAGCCACGCCCGCATCCTGTCCTTGGTGAATCGGAATCGAAATGCGATAGACAAAGCCTTCACTCCGATTCCACTGCGGTCCAAGAACTCTAGGTTGACCATCTAATTGGTCAAATCCCTGCAGTTGCGACTGATTGACTTGCTCCACAATCCGATCCACAAGCTCAAAGTCTGTACCGGGTAACAAAGGCAAGTCCAAGGTAATGGAAACATCTCCCCGAGACTGGTTGCTGACGATGAGAATCTGTCGGTTGGGAATATAGTAGAGAGTCCCATTGCTATCACGAACCTGGGTTGTTCGGATTCCAACATTTTCGACGGTACCGGATAGTTTGCCAGCTCCATTTGGCAGGGTCACATAATCTCCAACATCTAATTGCCTTTCCAATAGGATAAAGAAACCATTCACCATATCTGACAAGAATCCCTGAGCCCCTAGACCAACCACAACCCCTGCCAAACCAGCTCCAGCTAGTAGCGAGGAGACCGGTAAACCAAGAATCGATAGCACCCAATAAATCAAAAGAAAATAGAGGGCATAGTTTAGAACATTATCCACCAAATGCAAAAGAGTTTCCTTGCGAGCTGAATTACTCTGCACCAGCAACATGGAGGGAGCAAGCAAACGATGAACAAGTCCATGAATGAGCTTTTTCCCCATCCAAAACAAGACAAAGAGAAAGAGCAGTGAAAGCAATTTGGACAGGAACTGGTCTACTAGATCTTCCCATTGAATCTTCTCTAAGGTTCGTACTACTAGGTTTTGCATAAAACCTCCTTTTCCTTATTATCATTATAACACAGGGGAAGTCTTCCGCCTGCAACATCTGTTATCAAATCCTCTTATGATTTCCATAAGTTTTTATAAAAAAGGGGGGAGAAAGTTGCAAAAATTCCGAACTTTTTTCATAAAAACCCAGAAAATCCATTGACAGTGGAATTTTCTTATAGTAGACTATTTAAAATAAATTTTAAAGGAGGTTTCAATCATGAAACGTTACATTCAGGCCTGGAATCGAGCCAGTCTGATCAAGCGAATTGCAATTGGGGTTGTCATTGGTTTTGCCCTCGCCCTCATCGTTCCATCTTGGTCAGCTATCGGAATCCTCGGAGATGTCTTCGTAGGTGCTTTGCGAGCAGTTGCCCCTCTCTTGGTATTTGCATTGGTAACCAACGCCCTTTCTCAGCACAGAGAAGGTGGACAATCCAATATAAAAACCATCGTTCTCCTTTACCTATTCGGCACGTTTGCTGCTGCTTTGGTTGCTGTGCTTGTATCCTTTGCTTTCCCAACAACCTTAACACTAGCAAATGCGGCTACGGATATCGCACCTCCTAGTGGATTGGCTGAAATCGCTCGTAACCTCTTGCTCAACATTGTAGAAAACCCAGTTAGCGCTATTTCCAATGGTAACTACATCGGAATTTTGGCTTGGGCTAGTGTCTTTGGAATTGCTATGCGCCAAGCGAGCAAGCAAAGTAAAGAATTGCTTCAAACTGTGGCAGATGTAACCTCAACTGTCGTAGCTTGGGTGATTAACTTAGCACCATTCGGAATCCTTGGTTTGGTTTTCAAAGCGATCTCTGAACAAGGGGTCGATGCCCTTCTAGGTTACGGCCAATTGATCCTTGTGATTGTGGCAACCAACCTCTTTGTAGCCTTGGTTATCAACCCAATCATTGGATTTGTGATGATGCGTAAAAATCCATATCCACTTGTCCTCAAAACCTTACAAGTCAGCGGTGTAACTGCCTTCTTTACTCGAAGCTCAGCAGCCAACATCCCCGTAAACTTGAAACTCTGTGAAGAGCTTGGTTTGGACAAAGATACCTATACAATCTCGATCCCGCTTGGAGCAACCATCAACATGGGTGGTGCCGCCATTACCATCACTATTCTTTCCCTTGCAGCGGTTCACACTCTTGGTATTAATGTGGACTTCGGAACTGCCCTCCTCCTCTCTGTTGTATCTGCCTTGTCAGCCTGTGGAGCTTCTGGGGTTACCGGTGGATCTCTGCTCCTGATTCCTGTGGCATGTAGCCTCTTTGGGATCTCTGGTGATATCTCAGCACAAGTTATCGGAGTCGGCTTTATCATCGGTATCATCCAAGATGCCTGTGAAACTGCCCTCAACTCTTCAACCGACGTTCTCTATACTGCCTATGCAGAGTGGAGCGCGTGGAAGAAAAAAGAAGCTTAGTCTACAAATCCCTCTGGCCAAAGCCAGAGGTTTTTTGATACTATAGTCTTTTAGTACAAGGCGGCGAGTCGTAGACAGCTCAAAATCTCTGAGGGAGATTTTGAGCTTGCTGATAGAGGTTGGGGCAAAAATCTCAACCTTCCTATTTTAGTTAGGGGATTCACTTTGACGCAGTGGTTGATTGGTCAAACAGCTAAAAGGCTGTTTGAGGTAGCAGATAGGAGAGCGAAGCAAATAACAATTGTTCGCTTTTATTGAGAGAACATTTCATGTTCTCTTATCCAGAAACTCAAAGAGTCAATTCCTGACTCTTTGACCTCCGAAAGTAACCGAATCAACATTGACATGAACTTCGTTCCTTTCATTTAGAAACTCTAAAGGCATTCAACATGCCTTTAGAGCGGGGGTGGGTACTAACAGTCTGGGAAGAGACTGTTAGTACTTGAGCCCTAAATATGGAAAGCGAAAACAGTCTGGGAAGAGACTGTTTGAACCCGAGCCTAACAATAAAAGAGCGAGGTCGGTTTGGGGAGAAACCGTTTCAGCTTACAACTTGAAACAAAGACTTGTATAGTCTTTTAGTTTGCTTTTAGTACAAGGCAGCGAGTTGCAGGCAGTACTAAAGTACGGCAAGACGAGCTAACACAGTAATAATACTCATTACATTTCAAAATCTGAATGTGTGAAGCCTCTTCACCGAACCCCTTTGATTGCGTGCCTTGCACGCTTTAGCGATAATATTCAACAGGTCTCCCAGACCTGTTGAACTATCTTCATCGGATTGATTGCAAGCGATGCTTGCTTCATGACCTATACATTTTAATCCAATTCCTGGATTAAAATTCATTTCAGATTTCGAACTATTTCGAGTATAAATGAGCATAAAAAGCCGAGATTCTTCATCTCGACTTGTATTACTTAGGCTTTCTTTTGTTTGTCTAAATACTTTTTGGTCTCCATCACAACAATCGGACTAAGCGCCAAGAGAGCGATCAAGTTGGGAAGTACCATAAGGGCATTCACGATATCCGCAATCAGCCAAATAACATCTACTGTTAGAAAAGCTCCAAGGAAAACAAAAGCAACATAGAGCGCTCGATAAATCCAGATAAAACGAAGCCCGAAGAGGAACTCAAAGCACCGCTCCCCATAATAGTTCCAGCCGATAATGGTTGTAAAGGCAAATAGAACCAAGAAAAGCATGAGAAGAACTGCTCCTAGGTTACCAAATACCGTACCAAAAGCTGCTTGTGTTAAGCTAGCCCCATTAGCTTCTCCTGTCCAAACACCAGTAATCAAGATGGATAAACCAGTCAAGCTACAAACAATAATGGTATCAATAAAGGTACCGGTCATCGAAATCAGACCTTGCTCTACAGGCGATTCGGTCTTAGCAGCCGCAGCCGCAATCGGTGCACTTCCCATTCCAGATTCGTTGGAGAAGACCCCACGCGCAATCCCTGTCTGAATCGCTGTCCGAACTGTCGCGCCCGCAAAACCTCCAAGAGCGGCTGCAGGAGTGAAGGCACTGGTCACAACCAATTCAAGAGTCGGAAGCAATTGATCAATGTTTACAACAAGAATGGTTCCGGCTGCTAGGACATAAACCAAAGCCATAAATGGAACTACTGCTGTTGAGATTTTAGAAATACTTTGAATACCTCCAAAAATCGCAATCGCCACTAGAATCGTCAGGATCGGTCCAGTCACTTCTGAACCAATTCCCAATCCTGTCTTAATGGAGTCCGTAATAGAAGAAACCTGTGTGAAAGTACCGGTGGACAAAAGGGCTGTTAATACGGCACCTCCTGCGAAGAAATTGGCTAGAGGGCGCCATTTCTCTCCCATCCCATTCACAATGTAGTACATGGGTCCACCAGAGGCAGCTCCCTTTTCATCCTTCACTCGATATCGAATGGCCAAAACACCTTCAGCGTATTTGGTAGCCATCCCGAAGAAGGCAGCTACCCACATCCAGAAGAGGGCACCAGGGCCACCCATCTTAATGGCTGTTGCTACCCCAACAATATTCCCGGTACCGATGGTGGCAGCTAAAGCCGTACTCAAGGCTGCAAAACTGGAAATATCACCAGTTCCTTCCTTATCATCCGCTTTAAAAATCAATTTTAAGGCTCTTGGAAGCTGGGTTACTTGTAGCATTCCCAAACGGAAACTTAGGAAAATCCCTGTTCCCACCAACAAAATTAAAAGGGGAGGTCCCCAGACAAACGCATCCAACTGCGTCAAAAACTCTAACATGTCTACTCCTCTACTCCAACCTTTCGCAAAATTGGAGTCTCTCTAAAAAACTGTACCCTCCATTTTAAAACAAGACCCCCTCTTTGTCAATTTTACCCAGCTTTATAAATGTAACCCGATTGTAAAAAGCGCGCAAAAGGCCTGATACATTACTGACTCAGGCCTTTCCAATTCCCCATTAAAGGGAAGCAACAATTTCTTTGATTTGATCTTTGGTGTGTACTCCAGCTACTTGCTTCACAACCTCTCCGTCCTTCTTAAACATCAAGGTTGGAATAGACATAATGCCAAATTCACGCGCAGTAGCTGGATTTTCATCCACATCCATCTTCACAATCTTCAACTCAGATTCATCGACTTCACCCGCCAACTGTTCCAAGATTGGAGCCTGCATGCGGCAAGGACCACACCAAGTAGCCCAGAAATCAATTAACACAAGACCTTCTTTAGTCTCTTCTACGAAATTTGCGTCGGTCACACTTTGTACCATATCAATCGCTCCTTTTTCTTTCTTAGTATTAGTTTACACCAATTTGTAAAATAATGACAGAATTTGCTACGGCATGCCTTATTTAAAAATGGCAATAGTGGCACCAGATCCTCCAGCGTTTTGTGGCGCGTATGCAAAGGACTTGACCTGTTTATTCCGGCGAAGGTAATTTTGCACACCCTCTCGGATAACGCCAGTCCCAATTCCGTGGATAATATCGACCTGAGCCAGATTATTCAGCAAAGCTTGGTCAATAAAGGCATCCAGTTCTTCCATAGCTTCCTCATAGCGTTTCCCACGTAAGTCCAAACGAGCCTTAGCTCCTTGACTCTTAGTCCGTTTAACTGTCGATACTTTCTTAGACTTGGGTTTATCTGGGCTAGCTTCTTTTTGGACAGCCTCAAACTCATCTTCCTTTAAAGTCATTTTCATCAGACCAACCTGAGCTTCCCAACGACCATCTTTCAATTGACGAACCAAATTACCACGTTGACCATATTGGCTAACGAGAATTTCCATGCCTACCTTAGGAGCTTTTTTCTTTTTGGCTCGATTGAGAACCTTGTTTTTAGATAGATCAACGGTTGCTGGGGCAAGTTCTTTTAGTTTGGCCTTGGCTTCAATCACTTGATGGGGTTTCAACTGAGCTCCTGCCTGCAAGTTTTTCAGAATCTGATCACTCTCTTCAGTAGCTTTAGCGACAATTACCTGTGCCTCTTGGCGAGCAGCATTGAGTTCAGCTTCCTGGCCGCGTTCCAACTCAGCATAGAGCTTTTTCAAGGCCCGATTGAGCTTGTGGTTTTCCTGCTCCAGCTCCCGAATCCCTTCCAGCCGTTTGCGGCTCTCTAGCGTTTGCTCTTCCAAACGTTGAATAATGCGGGAAACATCCTGGTCTTGGTCCATCTGACCTTCTGCCTGAGTCACGATGACTTCTGCCAAGCCTAAACGTCTTGCGATTTCAAAGGCATTGGACCGCCCCGGAACACCTTGCATAAAACGATAGGTGGGCCGCAAACTCACCGTATCAAATTCCATGCTGGCATTTTCAACCGCATCCGTCTCAATCCCATAAGCCTTGAGCTCTGGGTAGTGGGTGGTCGCCATGGTCTTAATGCCCCGCAAGCGGAGATCTTCTAAAATTGAGATAGCCAGTGCCGCTCCTTCCTGCGGATCCGTACCTGCTCCAAGTTCATCAAAAAGAACGAGGGAGAAAGGACCAGCCTGCTGGAGAATCTGGATAATGTTGGTCATATGGCTAGAGAAAGTTGAGAGACTTTGCTCAATGGACTGCTCATCACCGATGTCCGCAAACACTTCATCAAACAGACCAATTTGACTACCTTCAGCAGCTAAAATAGGCAGACCCGCCTGTCCCATAAGCTGAGCCAAGCCTAGGGTTTTGAGCATCAGGGTTTTCCCCCCTGTGTTAGGCCCTGTCATCACAATACTGGTCAAATCTTTGCCAAAATGCAAATCATTGGCCACCGGCTGCTCTAATAGAGGATGACGAAGCTGGAGCAAGCGGATATCATTCTGGGTAGAGATACTTGGAATATGTGCCTGACGATCTCGCATATACTGGTATTTTGCGGCCAAGAAATCAAAATGTCCCAGAAGCCAATGGTTGTTTTGAAAGGCTTGAACTTGGGGCCGAAGTAGATTAGCCAGTTCTCGCAGGATTCGACGAATCTCATAGCGCTCTTCCGCTTCTAAACTGGCAATTCCTTCATTAATCTGAATCAATTCACGGGGTTCAATGTAAACCGTGCTCCCCGTAGCCGAGATGTCTTGCACAATCCCTTGAACGCGGTTGCGAAAACTCTGTTTGACTGGTAAGACATTGCGACCGTTCCGACTGGCAAAGAGAGGATCCGCTAGGTAATCCGCTTTTTTCTTCAAGAGCTCTTGCATGGTTTGCCGAAGTTCTCGATCTGCCTGTTTCAAGCGACGACGGATTCGCATCAAGTCTTCACTAGCAAAATCCTCAATCGTACCATTGTCCGCAATAGCCTGCAGGGCCCCTTGAAATTGTGGGAAAATCTCCAGATTTTCAAAATAGACCGCTAAATTGGGAAGACGGACATCCTCTAAATCCAAGTAAAATTCCTTCAGAAGCTGACTTGCCCTTAGTAGGGACTTAATGTCCTGGAAATCATCCAGATTTAATTCCGCTTCCAGCTGCAAGCGTTTCAGTGTTGGGGTCAAATCGCCTAGACTGGTTATGGGCATGGTCTGACCTGCTCTTCCGAGCTCCTGCATATCTCCCAACTGATCAAAGGCTCGCTGGATTTCTTTTACATCGGTCATAGGTTCCAGATTGGCCAAGGTTTTCTGCCCTTCTACCGTTCGAAGATAGGGGGCAAAAGCGCTTTTGACTTCTGGAAACTCTAAACTTTCATATATTTTATTATTCATTTTTTCTCCGAAAAATCTAAAAAAGAAAGAGTCTGCGACAGGGTCGCCAAACTCTTACAAACGGTTTACATTCCTCCCAAGACACGGCCTACCCAAAGGGGGCGAAGGGCTAGTTGGCTAAAGGGGGAAAGGTTCATCATAAATTGAACGAGGAAACTGGAACTAAGGCTGTCCTGGATAATGGGGAGAGGGATTGTTGCGAGGATAAAAATGAGCATTTCAATCCGATACCAGGACAGGAGAAGGGAGAGGCCACTTGAGATAAGAGAGGCTGGCAGACTGTCCCAGGTCCGTTTCCAGGGTGAAAAGACCAAAAAAGTTGCCAAGATACGGCCTACAATCCAAACCAAGATAAAGACAAGTAAAAAGCCAAGACCACTATAGAAAACGCGGTCTAAGTCAAATAAAATGGTGGACTCAAAAAAGAGGGCCTGACTCCCCCGCACCGGGTTGGCATAGGGAATCCAGAGACTGAGGACATCTGCCACCCCACTATAGGTAAAAGAGGCTACAAGGAAAGCTATTGCAAAAAGGATCGTCTGTCCCAGCTGAGAGGCTAGTCCTCGCTGAAATCCTAGATAGACATTCCAAATCAGAACCAATAAAATTACAATATCGAGCATAGTTGACCTCTATTTGTCTTCTTCCTGGTTCTGCTTGGCCCACTCCATCTCTCGATTCAACTGGACAGAGAGGGTATTAATAGCCAAAAGCAAGGCCAGGGTCTCGTCATCAGCATTCGGCATCTGAGTCTTGAGAGCCTGGTATTTCTCCTGAGCCAACCGTTCAATTTCTTCCATAAAGAGATTGTCGTATTCAGTTGTTAACGTTAGGGTTTTCTTTCCAAAAGAAAATTTATATCGATTTAAATTTGCCATAATATCACCTTTCCCTCAATTATAGCAGAAAGGCGGTAGCTTGTCATTTTCAAAGGAAGCTCGGTATGTGTCAAGTTATTCTCGGAAATTTGAAAAATCAGTCTCAAATCTAGGACGTGCGTGAATTTCAGTTTGCAAAATTGCAAAAACACATAAATATCATTGTCATTCAAATGAATGATTCAGTAAGTCAATCTCCACCTTATCGTTCTTAGTGTTTCTAATATGCAGGTCTTCATATTAGGTAGTGCGGACGTGAGCAGCCTCCTACGGAGTCTCATCACTAGATTTCGAGCCAAGGTCTCGAAATCTCCGTCATCTAGCAGTTGTTTCTCAACTGCTGATGATTCCACTACAGTATGAAGACCTGCTTCTTTATTCTTTCCGAACGATCTAAAATAAACTCGATAAGCGTCCCATAGCTGAACTCTTGGGACCATACACAGGTATGGTTGCCTGTGGAATAGTGTGCTCTTTGTGTTTCATAACCTTTAGGGCTTTTGAAGCACTCATAGCTATTTCCTCGCTAAAGACTGGCTCCGAAACTGTAGCTCTGTACAATCTCTCAAACTCCCCATTGCGAATACTTACTAAGAGAGTTGCCATGTTTTCAGCACCTTGTCTTGTCCAATTTCGTCTCTGCTTTTTTCATACGATTTGTATAAAAGCGATGTCCACTTTCGCAAACACCCACACCATCACTTACTGGCAAATTTCTATCTTTTAGTGGCCGAATCCAGCACCAATTCCGAGTTAAATAAGCTCGAACTTCACTCAAACGCTCAAGGTGCTCCTCCTGTTCAAGATATGACTCAACTGTATCTAGCAATAGTTCTACACGCTCATAATCATAAGCCTTAACTACTTGTCGTAATTCCTTTTGAAGAAACTTATCAAAACCAAGCTTACCAGTGATGTATTTCATGACATGGTAGGAATCTAAGCAATATTCAAATAGACTCCTACGTCCTCCAAGCGATTGGAACTT
>NZ_JAEMED010000024.1 GCF_016458205.1 Streptococcus sp. 121
TTACCGGTTTCATAAAGGCTTACGATGGTTTCTTTGAATTCTTTACTATACTTTTGTGACATATGGACTTCTCCTTTGGTTTGAGATAATTCTACCAAATCGTGTCCATGAAATCATACTAACACCAATTGGTAGAATTATCAATAAAGGAATTGAACTTATGAGGCTACTAATAAGGAAGTATCGATTGCTTCAAAATTACACACAGAAAGATTTATACTCTAATCTATGTTCTAGAAGACACTATTTGAGAATTGAAAAAGGTGAGATTATTCCATCAGTTTTTATACTGTATCACTTATCAAAGAAATTATGCGTAGCCATGGAAGATTTAATTGTCATTGAAAAAGAAGATATGTTACCTCATGATACAAAAATAAAGGAAGAGTAGAGATGAAAACATTTGAGTATATTAAACTACAAAAAATAATTTTTGCATTGTCAAAAAGCAAAAATAAGCAAAGTATTCTTTTAGAAGAATACTTGAGGAAATTAGATGATGAAGATTCTATCGAATTATTGAACTTATTTTATAAAGAGGAGTGTTCAATGGAATATTTAATGGAAACTGCTTACAAAAAAACAATACCATTTCAATTATCTAATAAACTCAGGAAACAAATAAAAAATTATAAATCATCGGATAATAATCTAAATGCTGACATGAAATTAACAACTTTTTTATTTTTTGAGAAAGACTTACAAAAGATACTGATTATAGATAGATCCATGTTTCAGGATATCAAAATAGATACTATTAAAGGTAGAGTTTCACCAATATATCATAATGGGTACTGTAGTATTTGTGGGGAGTTATCGAAAGTAAGTATGTTTTATGCGAAAATTAGGACTAAGAAAAAAGAAATTTCTAGAGGAAGCTATATCTGCACAAACAGCTTTGAATGTAATAAGAATATAGCTCAAGCAAATAGAGTTGTTAATTTTTTTAATATTTTTTCATAATTCTCTTGATAGAGGAATTTTTATTAATTATAAAACAGTCAGGAAATGTCATCTCCTCCCATTGTTTGTAATCAAAAGTAGAATCAAAATAGTTGAGTAAGATTCCAATAATATTACCATGAGAACTAATTAGAATTGTTTTATTCGAGTACTTATGTTCTAGATTATTTAAAAAATCTAATATCCTGTTTAAAGCAGTGACATTTGACTCTCCACCAGGTAGAGAATAGGAGGTGTTTTCCCATAGATATTTAATTGCACTTTTAAAGTCTTTGTCATCAACATATGAAGAAGATAGTACTCTTTCTTTTAGGCGATCATCGATATGTATTTTACCGAAATTTATTGGTGATCTGTATAAGGTATCAAAGGCTCTTTTAAATGGACTCGAAAAGTAACAATCAATGTTATAGTCATTTAAAAAATCTAAGTTTGATAGCGAGTGTATCCCCTTATTTGATAAAGGTCGATTATAATCGTCACTTGTATAGGAGGAATGTGCATGACGAAGTAAGATATACGTATTGTTCATGATGTTTACCTTTAAAAATAGAATATGATAGAAGGAAATTTAGAATGCTTTTTAGAAATAATAAAAATGATTTTATCTTAATAAACTATAGAAAAGTCACTGATTTGATAACAGCAGAATTTTTACATGATTTATATAATCAACACGATTATACCATAAATCCTGTTCGATTTCGACATACTATTTCTATATTTGAAAATGGCATATTTTCAAGCTATGCACCGAAATATGAGTGGGAAATGATTAGAAAATATGTTGGAAATAAATTTTTAACTTGCGATAAAGAATTTAGAGAGAATTTATTGCGATATTTGTCATTTGATAAAAAAGTCTTTAAAAATTATCTATCGGACCTAGAAAATATAAATTTATTTGAAAAATCGCTAGAGGAATTAGGAAAGTTACTTATTGATTTGCACTTTTCTGCACTTAATAATATATACAAGGTGAATTTGGTACAAATTGAACAAGGTTTGTTTTATGCACTTACGGAGAGACTTAAAGAAAAATATGGTCTAGATTATAAAAAGTATATTGCAAAATATATTGATACAGGACACTCAGATGTTTCTGAAGCAGATAATTTTTTAATACTTGAATCAATGAAAATATCAAATAATTTAATATCTATTGAGGAAGCTGTAAGTAATTATCTCAGTAAGTATAAAGATATCAGTTATGCGTATGGAGATTATTCTATTGATGTTGATCAAGTCGTTAGGAATAAACTGCAGCAATTAGTTAATAGCAATATTTTAGAACGGGAACAGTATTTATCGGATAGGAATACTAGTATTTCAAATTTTGAGACAGATGACATTTTTTTAGAAGATTTAAGAATGTTTACAAAATTGGTATCGGAATTTAGAGATCAAAATAAACATTTAATGGGAAAAGTCTCCTTTATTCGGAATAGACTGCTTATGATAATTAGTAAAAAAACTAATATTTCAAGAGATCTTTTATCAAGATGTACTCTACAAGAAATATATTCTTTGAGTTTGGGAGAGAAGATAGATATTAATTTTGAAAAAGTTGATGAACAATATATCTTTGAAAGAAAAGAAACGGTAAGTATTAAAAATGGTGAATTCAGTTTTGATAAACACCAAGTTGGATTCCAAAAATTAGTTCATGGCATTCCAGTGAGTAAAGGGAAAATTGTGGCCAAAACAATACACTATAATCCTAATTTAACTGTAGAAGAAGTAAAAAATAAAATTTTAGTTATTCAAGGGACAGATTTTAATGTTATGGATTTAATATTGAATTCAAAAGGAATTCTTGTTGAAGAAGGAGGAATACTTAGTCATGCTTCTATTGTCTCTAGAGAATATGGAAAACCTTGTATTATAGGAATTCAAGATTTATTCAAAAAAATTCCAAATAATGTAGAGGTGTTGCTAGATGGTAACGAGGGGGAAATACATGTATTATAAGGATATTTCAAATAACAATATACAGGATAAAAATTTTGGAAATAAAGCAAATTTTTTATCTCAAATATATACCATAGAAGGTGTTAATGTATTGGATGGTATTTGCTTCTATTTTTGTACGGATGAAAATAGAAATGATGCATGTAAACACTTATTTAATCTAGTGCAAAGAAAGTTTCGAGGTAACGGAAGGGTTATTATTAGAAGTAGTTCTATTTATGAAGATTTATATGAGAAAAGTAATGCAGGTTTTTATAGTAGCAAAGTGACCTCTCAGAATTATATAGAGTTTTCTGAAGCATTTTTAGATGTTGTAAACTCATTTAAAAATGAAACCGTAGTTAGTCTAGTCGTTCAGCCATTTCTGGAGAAGATGAGCAGTGGAGGTGTAGTCTTTTTAGAAGGTGAAAGTATTTTTGTTGAATTATCCAATACTTCAAGTAATGTTGTCAGTGGTGTTGTAGAAAAATTTCTAGTTTATAATAAAACAGATTCTCACCCAAAAGATATTATGATGAGAGAACTTTTAAATCAAATCAGAAAGTTGAATATAAAATTTATGATGCCTTTGGATATTGAATGGGGAGCCGAAGGGAATGTTGTATATATTTTTCAGGTTCGTCCATTAACTAAAACAATAGGGGGAACGTATAATGAGTTTGTATAAGGAAGAATTTATTAATTATTTTAATAAGTTAGGGTATCAGCTATTAGCAGAAAAAAATTTAGCAGAATCCCAGATTGGGAATGTTTTAGTGTCAGCTAGTATCATGGCTAATAAAGAACTTTTAGAGTCTAAAAGTGTAAAAAAAGTTTGTTATCAAAAAATATTTTCTTCAAATCGTTTGGATGATATTGGAAAATATCCATTAGCGACACCTTATGAGACAATGTTAAGCATTTTCAATAGTTGTGAAAACTCTGTAGAAGAAGCAATTAGTTCAATTATTAATTTTTTAATTTCACACGTAAACATAAAAAAAGAGGCTCTTTTCTTTTTATGTCCAAACAATCGAAGAGTATCCGACTGCTTAGATGATTTAGATATAAATATTAATAATAGACTGTGTTGGAAAGAAGATATTCCTTTAAGACTCGGAAAATCTGAAAGTGGCCAATATTTAAAGGTTTTTATTCCTTATAATGGAGGGGTGATTCCGATAGCAACTTTGGGATTTTTACAAAATAATGATAGTGTTTTTGTTGATTCTGCTTTATTTTTAGAGCGTTTATCGTTCGTGGCGAGTAGAAAAAAGGATTGGTTTAATGACATATATTATGATTTCGTATATAAGTCAGTATCAAAGGTGTTAAGAAACCAAGAATTAGAAACATGCAGACGAGTATGTGTTTTATTAAAATCTGCAGCTATTTTATATGTTGATGGCATTCAGTTAACAAATTCTGGACAGGGATATATTACAAAAAAGATTATGAAGATGCTTGTTGAGGAAACTAGTCAACAGTTTAATGTATTAGAGATTGAGTCAATAGTAAAAGCTATTTTGAATTTTTTGAATGATATGACAGTTGTTAATAATGAGGTGAGTATACTGGAAAATTTTATTAAAGATTACAATACTCTGAATGAAAATCATGATTTAATTATGAAGAATGTACAAAAATATTTAGATAGAAACGGAAATACAGACTTTAGCTTATTACATGATAGATTTGGACTTTCTAAAATGCAAGCTAAATTATTAAATAGTAAGGGCGGACCAGAGATATTAAATATTCCAAATATAGAAAATAAATTTTGGTTTAGAAATGAGTGTTATAAATTTTCAAATAACAATATTTCAAATGTTTTAGAATTTCTAAAAAATTCTGAACAAAAAAGGATTAGGTAATCATGAAAAAACAGACAGTTTTAGTTGTTGGCGGAATGAAGATTTTGCACAAAACTATTAAAGAAATGGGTTTTGATATAATTTTGCTGCAGGACAAAAATAAGTTAACTGTGAGTAGTGAACTTTATAATTTAATAATTGGTGTTGATTTTTCAATGACTGAGGAGATTTTAAAGACAGCAGTCTACATAAAAGAAATTTTTAATTATAGTTTTGTAGGAGCTTTTGGAGAATTGCATCAAGAGATCGCCTCAATGATTGCTGATAAAACTAATATTAAGTTTATAAATTTAGAATCTATAAAAAAAAGCAGAAATAAATATGAATTGAGAACGGCGTTAGAAGGGACTATTTTAGGAAATGTACAATATGATTTAATTACAAGCAGAAATAAAAATGATATTCTACCCAAATATAATAAGTATATTATCAAGCCGGTAAATTCTTGGGGTAGCAGTAATATTTACAAAAATCCCAAGAATTTTGATTTTTTGGATAAAGGTATTTGGCTGATTGAAGAATTCATAGAAGGAGAAGAATTTAGTATTGAAACCTTAAGCCAACATGGACAACATCATATTATTTCTATTACCAAAAAAATTGTAAATAATGATTTTGTTGAGATTGGACATATGCCATTGTTTCAAGTGCCAAGTGAATTGAGATTCAAGATTACCAAAAGTGTTGAAGTTTTATTGGATCAAATCAAATTTACTGATGGAGTAACTCATACAGAATTAAAGATTCTAGATAATAACAAAATTAACATCATTGAGACTCATACTAGAATGGGTGGTGATTATATTCCAGAAATGATTGAATACAGTACTGGATATGGATTTATAAAAAATGTAATTAAAAGTACTTTCCGAATGAAAATTGATAATCCGAGACTCATCACAGTTCAGAAACATGTAGCAATTTGGTTTATCTGTATATCTAGAAAAGGTATATTAAAAGAATACTGTTTAAAAAATCTTGATAGCTCAGTGATTAAATCCGAAATTTTTTATAGTGTAGGAGATTATTTTGGAGGAACAAATTCCTCTTTTAGTAGATTTGGATATGTTATTGCTGAAGGAAAGACTGCGGAAGAAGCCCTTAGAAATGCAAAGAGAAATGCAGAGTCTATATTGATAAGAATAGAGGAATAATAGATGAAAAAATATTTTTTAATTTTTGGTTTAATAGTATCTATCTTCTTGATTAGCTTTAATAAAATGACTGATAAGAAAACGATTACTTTAAATGTAGGATATCAATCACCCACTGCAGCTACTTGGGGGGCTATTGTAATGAAAAATTCTGGAGAGCTAGAAAAGAGACTAAATGACTCATTTCCAGAGTATAATTTTAAAATAAATTGGATTGATTCCCCAACAGGTATGCCACTAATCAATGGATTAATTAGTGAAAAGATAGATTTTGCTTTCGTTGGGGATATGCCAGCTCTGTTATCAAAAAATTTTCAAAATAAAAACTTTTCTCCACAAATTATTGCTATAGATGGACGAGGCATTGGGGGACGAGGACAGGCAATTTTTAGTAATGGAGTGTCAAATAGTGCAACTACTGCCTATGGTTCTAGTGCAGAACGATTGTTAAACTACTATTTTTCAGGGAAGACTACTTACCAAGATCTTGCATCAGGATTACAGGCTTTTGATAATAAAAAGGTAGGAATCATTTCTGTTTGGGAACCCTATGTTTCTATCTTGGAGAATAAGGGGATAAAGAAAGTTTATGATGGAACTAATACCAATATTGATTATTTAAGTGCTGTAGTAATTAATAGTGAGTCTCAGAATAATAAAAAGTTAAAAAAGAAATTTTTAAATATATTTATTGAAACGTTGTCGGAAACCCATGATTGGATTAGTCAAAATAGGCAAGAGGCCATTGATATATTGTCTAAAAATACTGGATTTCAGAAAAATATTGTTACCGAGACATTAAATAATATAACATTTAATAGTAGTTATATTGGTAATGGTGAACTGAAAACTTTCAAATCATCGTATGATTTTTTGAAAAAAAGAAATCTTATAGACTATGAATATGATAATGATTTTTTCTATGTTATGAGTGAATAGGTATCTTAGTCATGAAAAAATTTAGTAAAATTATTGTTTTGTTCATTTTTTTAGAATTAGTATCTAAGTATGATTTAGATTTATTTTTAAAGTTTTCAAATATTCCTCGAATAACAGAATTGTTCACATACTTTATTGTATATCTAGATAAAGAATACCTACTTAATATGTTATTGAATACTTTGAGTCGAGTATTGATCGGTACAAGTGTTGGTGTAACACTAGCAGTAGTAGCTTCTATTAGTTCATACTTTTACCCTAAGATAATAGGAACAATTTCCCCGTTAATCAATGCTTTGAAACCGATTCCATTGATGGCATTTATACCAGTTATAAGTCTATTGGTTTACAAATCTGGAACTGTATTAATGATTGTAACTTGTCTTTCTTCATTTCTTCCGATTGTTTCAAATATGATTTTTAGAATAGATAATATACCGAAACGCTATGTATTTATCGTAAAAAATATTAGTGATTCTAAATTAGACCAAATAAAAATATTATTTTTGCCCTATTTAACTCCCTCAATTTTTACAGAGGGAGCAGTAGCTTTGAGTTCAGCATGGATGAGTGTAATTACTACAGAAAGTTTACTAGGTTTAGAGGGGATAGGATACTATATTTGGAATGCATTCTCAGTAGTAAATTATAAAGAAATGTTTATAGGAATAATATTTTTAATATTAGCGGGAGTAATCACATTAAAAACCTACAAAATTTTATTTGAAAAAACTTTTAGAAAATATCTTTTTGAGGAATGGTACAAGTAATGAAGTTAATCAATGTCAAAAAGTCTTTTAATGAAAAAGTCTTATTTAGTAATATTAATTTAGAAATCGGAAAAGGAGAGTCAATCTCCATTATGGGGCAATCAGGTGTTGGAAAAACAACTCTGTTAGACATTATTTGCGGTAATTTAACAGATTTTGAAGGTGAAGTAGTTAGATGTGGAGAAAAGTACGTAAAGATGGATCAGCATCCAATATTATTTTCTTGGTTGAATGTCAGGGAGCAGCTAAAGTTACTTATTAGAGATTCAGAAGATCAAGAAATTTATAGAAGACTCGTAAATGAATTCAAAATTTCAAATTTTTTAGAATTATATCCGTATGAGCTATCAGGAGGAATAAAGCAAAGAGTAAGTTTAGCTCAGGTTATATTGATGAAACCAGATATTCTTGTATTAGATGAACCTTTTAATGGACTAGATGAAAAAACCAAAAAAGCTACAATTACAATGTTAAAGAGAATTCAAAAAATGGAAAATTTTAGTATTATTATGGTTACACATAACAGTGCTGAAAGCAAGGAACTGTGTGAACAAGAGTTTCAACTGTCTGGAACTCCTCCCACTCTTATGAAGGTGAATTAAAACATGATTGTTACAGGCTATGAATATGCAGTAAACAAAATAGGAAAGAAAAAATTATATCAAAAAGAAAAATTAATTAATCTAGGAGGAGAATTATTTTTTTCAGAAAAAGAAAAGTATGGAATTCTAGATAAAACGAATCCTCACTCTATATATGACTTAATGTTATACGATTTTATGCCGAAATATAAATCTATGACATATAAAAGATTAAAATTTTTACTTTGTGAATCGATAAAACTATTTGGTATATTACAGGAACCCTGGATTCAAGAAAAATATAATTTAATCAGTGGGACAACACGTATTATATATAATTACTCTACAAATATAAGTGAAATGTCCACTATGTCTAAAGATAATTTTCATATACATATTAATACAATCTCTATTTTAGATTTTCGGACGAATGGACTAATTAAGAAGGAGTTTACTATTGACAACTCTATTTTTGAAATGAGCGTTCTACTTTACAATGAATTAAAAAATGATAAAAATACTAATTTAGATATTTTGTCTATGAATATTGGAGAAAAGGATACACCTTTGGGAGTAGTAATAGTAACAAAATACACTTTAAATTATGTTGATATTTCTAAATTAACAAAATATTTATTGAAAATACATAAAATAGTCGGAAAATTTAGCGAGGAATACGAAAAAAAAAATAAATTAAAATCAGAAGGAAGTAACTATTCTCTTACGATTTATTTTGATAATGAAGGTCAGTTATGTATTAATGTTGTATGTAAAAGGAATTCATTAAATGGAGGTGCGAGTGATACTTTTTTCATTGATAATGGAGAATTTCTATTAGTTAAAAGGAACTCTAGTTATTTTGATGATAATCGTGTTAAGTTAAGAAGAGAATTTCAAGATGATATTGTTAATGAATACTTGAAAATAAAAGATTGATAATTTGGTGGAAAATAGGTAATAAATGGGGGACTTAGCAATTATTTTACAGTAAATTTATTGCAGTGAAATTTTAAGATATTTGTCTTTCTGAGATATTTTACTGGTTATTTATCGATAATTTTAAGTACTGCTTTATTAAGAAGTTAATTTAAATATGTAGAAAAGGAAGTTATTAAAAAATGAAATTAATACTCAACAGGTATACACCTAATACTATTCAGATACAAGATCTGGTTAAAAATATTCAACGGGGATATATATTAATACAGCCAAGTTCATTAAAAGAAAAATTTGATGATTTATTAATTAAAAACAATTTTTATAAATGTGATATTTTATATATTGATGATTATGTCCTGCCAGAAATAGTTAGAGTAGTAAGAAAACTATCAAAAAAGTACAATATTGAGTCTATCACTACTCTCTGTGAAGAAGATATGACAGTAGCAGGTTTATTAAATGATTACTTTGTTTCTAGGAATTCGGTAAGCTCATCTAATATCTCCTTTAAAGATAAGTATGTAATGCGTAGTTTCTTAATAGACATTGTAAAGCAGCCTTACTTTAGACTTATTACAGATATCGATGATATTAGAAAGTTTTTTGAAAAATCTACGGTAGATACAGCTATTGTAAAACCTAGAGATAGTGCTGGAAGTGCTGGAATAAAAAAAATTAATAGATCGGAGGTTGTAGAAGAATACTTTGAGGAGAGTTGGCTAGAAAATTATATTATTGAGGAGCGTATTTCAATGAGTAAAATGCTAACATGTGATGGATATTCTATTGGAAGTAATATCAAGCGAATTTTTTTCCATGAATATCAAGAACTTGTACTTGATTCACTTATTGATGGGAAGCCGATTGTGGTACACACTCATTCAGCTTATTTCTCAAATATAAAATTTCTTAATATGGTAAAGGAAGAAGTAAAAAAAATATTAACTCATTTAACAGTTACTGATGAGTTGACTCCATTCCACTTTGAATTTTTCTACGATATTAACTCAGAAAAAATTGTTTTTTGTGAAGTTGGAAAACGATTTGGAGGTGGTAAAATTCCTACTTTAATCCAAGAAAGTTTTAATATAAATATATTAGAAGAGTATTGGCAACTACTGTTTTTAAGTGATTCAGATTTAATATCTTCTAACTTACTTTTACCTAGTAAAATCTCAACATATTATCAAGCACCTAGAAGGGATGGGGAGGTCAAGTGGGTACCAAACTTTGAAAATATTCCTTGGATTACACAGTCCCGATGCTTTGTCTATAAAGATGAAATTACTAATGCTGCACAGTCTGTAGCAGAATCAACATTTTACTGCATTTTTATAAGTGAAACATTAGAAGAGTATTCTAAAAATATTCGATTTGTACAAGAAAAACAATCGAAAATATATCTAGACAATAGTATACAGCAGTAAAATAAAACACTGCTTTGAAAAATAGTTCTATAATAAGCAATAATTTACTATGTATTGATGAAAATGAAAAATAGAAATATAAAACTCATATTAAGCAGTAAATCTATATCTGAAATAGGTAATGTCCTGTTTGATTTTGCTAACAATACTTTCCTTGCTGGGATTAACCCAACGACCTTTTCATTAGTTGCGGTATATCAAGCTTCGGAAAGTATGATAGGAATCTTATTCAATCTATTTGGTGGGGTTATTGCAGATACCTTCAAGCGAAAGAAAATCATTATTGGAACAAATATTTTATGTGGTATCGCTTGTGTAATTCTTTCATTTATTTTTAAAGAAAAATGGCTGACATATGCAGTTGTATTAGCGAATGTTATCTTGGCATTTATGAGTGCTTTTTCTGGACCGTCCTATAAAGCATTTACAAAAGAAATTGTAAAAAAGGATAGTATATCACAACTTAATTCATTGCTAGAGACAACAAGTACTGTAATTAAAGTAACAGTTCCTATGGTAGCAATTTTCCTATATAATATTTTGGGCATACATGGTGTATTATTATTAGATGGATTCTCATTTTTGATTGCTGCGTCGCTGATTTTCTTTATTGTACCGATTAATGAAGAAGTGGTCACAAAGGAGAAAATGACAATAGGTGGAGTCTTTAGCGACTTAAAAATAGGGTTCAAGTATGTTTACAACCATAAGCCAATATTTGTTATTATCATTCTCTCTGCCTTAGTTAATTTTCTTCTAGCAGCTTATAATTTATTGTTACCTTATAGTAATCAAATGTTTGGAGAAATATCAGATAGGCTTTATGGAACATTTTTAACAGCAGAAGCAATTGGTGGGTTTATTGGAGCAATATTAAGTGGTTTTGTCAATAAATCTTTATCAAGTAAACGTTTAATGCTCCTATTAGCGTGTTCGGGTATTATGTTAATGCTATCTACTCCGATTTATTCTATATTCCACAATGTCATTGTTCTAGCCTTGTCTCCAGCACTGTTTAGTCTATTTCTATCTATTTTTAATATCCAATTTTTCTCTATCGTTCAAAGAGATGTAGATAATGAGTTTCTTGGTAGAGTCTTTGGCATCATTTTTACGGTAGCTATACTTCTTATGCCGGTTGGGACTGGATTCTTCTCAGTTGTTTTAAATCCTAATAATACCTTTAATCTCTTCATTATTGGAGGATCCATCACTGTGTTATCACTAGTCTTTGGAGCTTTATTCAAGAGATATAATATAAGTTGACAGTTCTAACTAAGTAAAATTTAGGTATATGGATTCGAAAGAATTTAAAAGCACTTCATTGATAATTTGTATCAATGAAGTGCTTTTTGACGACTATTCATTTTTATCTATAATTTCTATAATGGCCTCAATTCTACAATTAAGTGCTATACAAATCTTCAGAAGTACATCTGTTGTAACATTTTCTCCTTTTCCTAACTTTGCGATGGTGGAAGAACTGATTCCTGCTTTTTTACGAAGTTCTGACTTAGTCCATCCTTTATCAATTAGTAGTTTCCATAATTTATTGTAGCTAAACTTCATCAGAGTTTTCTCCTTTGTTCCATGAAATACCATAAAGTTCATTTCCGTTACTTGAAAGTCTCAATACAATATTTTCTGACAAGAGTTTATTCGCTTCTGGAGAATATGAGCTTGCTTTATCGAAGGCTAAGAATACTTGTTTATTCAATGATTTTGATTGATCATAGAGCTTCAAAAGGGCTTCGGTTGCTTGGTAACTAATATTACTTAAGAGTAATGAATCGTGGGCAAGTGCTGGAAGATGAGTTAGATAAAGTATTGCTAAATCATATAATATCATTCCTTTGAATTTCGTTCCTGTACCATCATCATCTGGAGTATAGAAGGAGTAGCTATTGTAAGCTTTTAGATTAATTTGAGGAGCTTTGCGAATATCTGGATACAGAATGTTATTGAATTCACGCATCTTGCTATTGATTTTTACTTCTAAATCCAGAAGTATATCTTCTGTACTACGTTTCAAGTCAGCGTCGGCTTCTGATTTTTCTTTGGATAGACTAGTTTCCTTTAAGTAGGCCTCGTTTTGTTCTTTCAGTGCATTGATTGTAGATGTTAGCTTAGAGTAGTTTTTTAAGTACTCACTTGAAAGATTTGGGATATTTCCTAGTTCTTGAAGTTCTTGGTTTAGAGTTGTTAATTGACTCTCTAATTCGTCAATTTCAGCTATTAGTGATTCACGCTCAGTTGAAAATTCAGAATCCAATATATTTGCTAATTTTTTATGATAGGCTTCAACTTCATATAATTTTTTGAGATTAGTATCTGGGAAGTATTGTTGAAGCTCTGTTAAGTCAGATTCAGTTGGATATAAGCCAAATTCGATGCTAATATCCAATAGTTTAAGGCGTCTTTGCTTGTCACGAAGACTGTTTTCTAGGTCCAGCTTAGTATTTCTAAGCTGGAGTTTTATGTACGACGGGCATGTCGTACATCTGAGGTGCAAGTCCTCTGTGGGCACCTGCTACCGGTGAACCCAATAGCGACTCCCAAGCCTGACTATCGTGAGGTAGCGGGGAGAGGAAGGGATAGCGAAATCGTGGCTCTACGAATAGAAACGTGATATTAAGGCGTACATAGCGGATAAGGAGGCATAGAACTCTAAAGTCCAAGAAGGTAGTCGTAACCTATGTGCGTAAATCACGAGAGTAAACGAGGAAAGATGTACGACTTATCCCGTGAGGTCTTGTCGAGGTAATAGCCTAGTAACAACGAACGACAAGAAGTCAGCCGAACCCATAGTAGTGAAGAAACTTCTGTAATGGAAGTGGAGCGAAGGGGTGAACAGTTAACCGAAGTATACCTACTTCACTTGTATCTGTAACACTAAGGGTCTGATAGAACTGGAGGCAGTCACGTATTGACTAGAGGAAGGTCCACCAATTTAAGATGTCCTACAGATAGCGAAACAAGAAAGGAATACACACATGTCTAAACTACTAGACCAGATATTATCGAGAGACAATCTTCTCGAAGCCTATAAGCAGGTCAAAGCCAACAAGGGTTCTGCAGGTATTGATGGTGTCACAGTTGATACGATTGATGATTACCTGAGAGAGCACTGGCGAGAAACCAAAAAGCAGATATTGGAAAGAAAGTATAAACCTCAGCCAGTATTGCGAGTTGAGATTCCGAAACCTAATGGAGGTGTCCGTCAGCTAGGTATTCCAAGCATGATGGATAGGATAATTCAACAGGCCATCGTACAGGTTTTAAGTCCAATCTTTGAAAGTCAATTTTCGGACTATAGCTATGGCTTCCGTCCCAATCGCTCTTGTGAGACAGCCTTGGTCAAATTACTGGAATATCTGAATGATGGTTACGAATGGATTGTAGACATAGACTTAGAGAAGTTCTTCGATACAGTCCCACAAGACAGACTCATGTCCTTGGTACATCGTGTCATCGAGGATGGAGATACTGAGTCACTTATCCGAAAATACCTTCATTCAGGAGTTGTGATAAATGGTCAGCGCCAGAAAACCTTAGTAGGAACACCTCAAGGGGGAAACCTCTCACCGCTCTTGTCTAATATCATGCTTCATGAACTAGACAAGGAGTTGGAAAAACGGGGTCTGCGTTTCGTACGCTATGCGGATGATTGTGTTATCACAGTCGGAAGTGAAGCTGCGGCAAAGAGGGTTATGCATTCGGTCAGTCACTTTATAGAAAAACGACTAGGCCTCAAGGTGAACATGGAAAAGACAAAAATTGTCCGACCAACAAAACTGAAGTACCTAGGCTATGGCTTCTGGAAATCTCCAAAGGGCTGGCGTAGTCGCCCTCACCAAGAAAGTGTGCAGAAGTTTGTAAGGAAACTTAAGCAACTGACTTCTAGGAAATGGAGCATCAGCCTGAGTGAACGAATCACACTATTAAACTCTGTCATCAGAGGTTGGGTCAACTACTTTTCAATCACGGACATGAAAACGGTGATGTCAAAAGTAGATGAGCGACTTCGAACGAGAATACGAGTAATTATCTGGAAACAGTGGAAAAAGAAGTCAGGTCGCCTATGGGGCTTACTGAAACTCGGAGTTCCTAGATGGATAGCGGACAAAGTGTCAGGTTGGGGTGACCATTATCAACTAGTAGCACAAAAGTCAGTATTAAAGAGAGCAATATCAAAACCAGTCCTCGCCAAACGAGGACTGGTCAGCTGTCTCGATTACTACTTAAAACGACATGCGTTAAAAGTTAACTGAACCGCCGTGTGCCGAACGGCACGCACGGTGGTGTGAGAGGGACTATCCATTAGTCTCTACTCGATTTCCTAAGGAAATTTCTGACTCAAACCTACTTAGTAAAGTAATAAGAGTTAAAACAACGGAAAATTTTTTTCATAGTTTAGACTAAATCGCATTTTTGTTCCCCTAATAGGTAGAGGGATATAGTTAGCTGATAACTTGACTTATTGAGGCTTTAGAGTGATATATAGTGTGCTGTACATAGGGAGGATATTAAATGACGGTAAAGTTAATTAAGGCAAAACACACCCCTAAAAAACAACGAGTCTGTGCCTATGTTAGGGTATCGACCACTAACAGTAGTCAGTTGGATTCCCTTGAGAATCAGATAGCTTATTTTACAAATCTATATGGCAATCGAGATGATGTTACCTTTGTGGGTGTCTATCACGACAAGGGGATTTCAGGTTCAACTGATTATCGCCCTAGCTTTCAAGCTATGATTGAGGATTGTCGGAAGGGGCAAATAGATTTGATACATACCAAGTCTATCTCACGCTTTGCGAGGAGCACCATGACAATACTTGAAGTTAGTCGTGAGTTGAAAGTATTTGGTGTTGGAATCTATTTTGAAGAACAGAACATCAATACACTTTCGAGTGAAGGAGAGGTCATGCTTTCAGTTTTGGCTAGTCTAGCTGAAGAAGAATTAGAAAGTATGAGCGCTAATCAGCGTTGGGCTTTTCAAAAAAAGTTTCAACGAGGAGAAATGGTTATCAATACCAAGCGTTTTATGGGTTACGATGTGGATGATAAGGGAGAGTTGGTTATTAATGAGGAAGAAGCTTTGGTTGTGAGACGGATTTTTCATCTCTATTTGGATGGTATGGGTCTTCATCGCATCGCCAAGCAACTCAATCACGAGAAAGTTCCTACCGTTACAGGAGCAAAGTGGTATGACACCACTATCCGAAATATTCTAAGAAATGAAAAGTATAAGGGCTCTGCTCTTCTTCAAAAATATTTTCAAGATGGTGTGAACGGCAAGAAACGCTTGAACGAAGGAGAGGTGGAACAATATCTTATTGAAGATAACCATGAGGCTATTATTTCAAAGGACGACTGGCAAGTGGTTCAGGAGAAATTAAACCAAAACAGTCGGAATCAAGGGACGAATAAAATTTATCGTTTTACAGGTCTCCTCAAATGTCAATATTGTAGCTCAACTCTCAAGCGACAGGTTTCCTACAAGGGAAAGATTGTCTGGTGTTGTTCTAAGTATATTAAAGAGGGTAAAGTTTCCTGTCAAGGGATGAGAGTACCTGAAAACGATATAAATGATTGGCAAATACAGACAGCAGTAACCGTAATAGAAAGGATTGAAGATGGGCAAAAACATTACAGTTATTCCAGCAAAGAAGGTACAGGTAACAACGCTACACCATATCAAAGAGAAAATCAGAGTAGCCGCCTATTGTCGGGTGTCCACCGACCAAGACGAACAGCTATCAAGCTATGAGAACCAAGTCAGGTATTATCGAGATTACATCTTAAAGCATGAGGATTATGAGCTTGTAGATATCTATGCGGATGAAGGCATTTCAGCAACCAATACAAAAAAACGTGATGCTTTTAACCGCTTGATACAAGATTGTAGGGCAGGTAAGGTGGATAGAATTTTGGTCAAGTCAATTAGTCGATTTGCTAGAAATACCTTGGATTGTATCAAGTATGTCCGAGAGCTTAAGGAGCTTGGGATTGGTGTTACCTTTGAAAAAGAGAATATCGATAGTCTAGATTCCAAAGGAGAAGTACTTTTAACTATTTTATCTTCACTTGCCCAAGACGAATCACGCTCCATTTCAGAGAACTCTACATGGGGAATTCGAAAGAAATTTGAACGTGGCATTGTTCAAGTCAATACGACCAAGTTCATGGGCTACGACAAGGATGAGAATGGTAGGTTAGTCATTAATCCAGAGCAAGCTGAGGTTGTTAAATACATCTATAGCCAGTTCTTAAAAGGTTACAGTCCAGAAAGCATTGCCAAGGAACTCAACGCCAAAGATATCAAGGGCTGGTCAGGAAAAGCCAACTGGTATCCAAGTAGCATTCTCAAAATGCTTCAGAACGAGAAATACAAAGGGGATGCTTTACTCCAGAAAACTTATACCGTTGATTTTCTGACAAAGAAACGAGTTCAAAATGACGGTCAGGTTAACCAATACTATGTGGAAGACAGCCATGATGGCATCATTGATGAGGAAATTTGGGAGACTGTTCAATTAGAAATCGCCAGGCGTAAAACCTACCGAGAAGAGCATCAGCTTAAGACCTATATTATGCAGAATGAGGATAACCCTTTTACCACCAAAGTGTTCTGCGGAGCCTGTGGGTCAGCCTTTGGACGGAAGAATTGGGCAACCAGTCGAGGTAAACGCAAGGTTTGGCAATGTAACAACCGCTATCGCATAAAGGGAGTGGAAGGGTGTTACAGTAGCCATTTGGATGAGGCGACACTTAAGCAGATTTTCCTAAAGGCATTAGAGCTACTGAGCGAGAACATTGATTTGCTTGATGGCAAGTGGGAGAAAATCTTAGCAGAGAATCGACTGCTTGATAAGCACTACAGCATGGCATTGAGTGACCTGCTTAGGCAGGAGCAGATAGCTTTTAACCCTTTAGATATGTGCCGAGTGCTAGACCATGTCAGGATAGGACTTGATGGTGAAATTACCGTTCGCTTCCTGGAAGGAACTGAAGTAGATTTATAAAGTAGACGAGAGGCTGTAACGACAGTGGGAAACCATTGTTGTTACAGCCTTTTTTGCGTTTTTGTGGTAGAATACCAATAGCAAATAGAAATTTTGCTGAATGGTAGGAGTGAAGAATGAGATTTAACGTTGTAAAAAGTACCACTGAAATTATCAATGATAACGAAATCTACTTAATTCATACTGCTTGGGATGACTGGTTTCAATATAATACAAAGTATCGTGTATATTTGAAACAAGGCAGCACGGTAATTAAGTTAGGCGAAACTAAAATTGCTGAGACTGGCCTCGAAACAGGTGGTCCAAATTTACCAGATAATTTTGAATTTCTTGGCAGCGAATTTTATTCTTTAGGTACGGATTCAGAATACTATAAAAATATTTTAGATAATTTTAGCAGTGATTTAGAAAGAAATGATTTTTATAGATCAATTCGAGATGTAGCTGCGGATGATAGAATTTATAACGATGTAAAAAACTTAGATCCGTTTATTAGTTCATTGAGTAGGGGAATTAGAAATACCTTGATTGAGGGAAACTTTCGAAGACTAACTCAAGGCATCTCAGAGCCGAAAGATTTCTCCTTTTCTTTTGTGCCTAACGAAAGTTGTAAACTTGAATTTAATATTGATCCATCAAGGAAACCTGTTCCAACAAATGTACATGCTATAGTTGGAAGAAATGGTGTTGGGAAGTCTACATTGTTAAAGGATTTGCTCATAAGTATAAAAGATGAAGATGCATCCAAGTTTATTACTGGTGAGGGTGTTTGGGCTGGGATTGAAAAAATCCATGATTTTTTCTCAAATATATTATTTTTTAGTTATAGTATTTTTGATGAAAAACCTGATATAAAATCAAATTATAGTAAAGAAGGGATGTCCTTTATCCCAATAACATATAGTTCAACTCTTTTAAGTATTTGTAAAGAAAAGTATCCTGATATGGATTTTAATGAGTATTATGATGCAAAAATTAACCGTTTAAAATTTATCAATGAAGCCGGTGAATGTGTTTCACCAGAGGAAATCTCCAATCAAGATACTATTGAAACTAAAGATGGTACAGATATTAGAATTACTGAAAAAACTGAGGAAGTTGAAAAAGTTAAAAGGCCGAATCCTTGGACTTGGATATTTATGGATAGTCTATTAAATTGCCTTGAAAGGAAACCAATCCTCTGGACCAAAATGATGAGGATTTTGTATTCGGATCCAATATTTTCTGAATTAGATTGTATTAGCTTAGTGAGCAATTTTCTTGAACAAGAAAGCAATGAATATCTTCGAACATTTTATAATTTCTTTGAAAAATTGAGCTCTGGGCATAAAATTGTGATGTTATCTTTAACCCGGATGATTGAGCTTGCTGAAGAAAAAGTACTGGTTATTATAGATGAACCTGAGTTATATCTCCATCCTCCTCTGTTAAGTAGTTTTATTAGATGTTTATCAGAATTGATGATACAAAGAAATGGTGTAGCCATTTTAGCAACTCATTCTCCTGTAGTTTTGCAAGAGTTACAATCTACAACTGTACATAAAATAAGTAGAATCGGAAGCACTTTAATCGCTGAACGACCAGAAGTTGAGACATTTGGCCAGAGTATCAGTTCGTTGATGACCGAAGTCTTTTCTCTTGAAACTGAAAAATCTGGCTTTATCACTGTAATTGACAATATAATCAAAGGCTCTGTTTCAGAAGAACAAACTTTGGATACTTACCTAGATTATTTTGGTTCCCTTGGAAAAAGTTTACTGGTAAATAAGTTATTAAACAAAAGAAATGGAGTTGTAAGTGAAGAGTACGATTATTCCGACTAGTAGAGTCACTGACTTTTATCTTCGGTTTTGTAGTAACATGAAAACTTCTCCCATTAAAGACAAATTTATTGGTATTTATCCTAAAATAATAAATGAAGAATGTCGATATTTTTATTTTGCTAGCATGAACTCAATAGAGAAGTATACAAATAGTAGATATCTGGAGGATAATAGTTTAAAATCTGAAGATTTTGATAAATTATTTGAACGGTTTAAAAAAAGTTCATCAACTAGTGATGTTAAGAAATATTTGCTAGAAACGGTGAGTAACAGTAAATGTATCTATTGTGAGAAAAGGTCAGGCAATGATTCATTGGATCATTTATTACCAAAATCAAAGTTTGGATATTTGGCAGTCGTACCTACCAATTTAATTTCATGTTGTTCAACATGTAACTCAAAGAAAAATGCTTCTACTAATGGTTTTATTCACCCTTATTTTGAAAAATTTAATGAGTATAATTTTATAAAGTGTCATTTGAAAATTGATAATATAAAAGGTTTCAAGGTTATTTGTGTTGATTTTTCATTTGTCCCATTTGGACAATCTTCATATGAGTATGGATTGTCACGACGATTAAATGAACTTTTTGATATTTTGGATTTAAACAAGAGATATTCAGATTACTGTATCGAACTAATTAATGAATGTATATTGGAGTGGAAAGAGGATTGTGAAGCAGGTAAGGAATTCTTCCTGGGGCAATTAAAGAAAGTGCTTCGAAGTAGACAGAAACAATATAGTAATAATTCTTTTATCATTGCATTTTACCAAGAGTTCATTGATAATATAGAATCAGAGAAAATTACAATAAATGATATTAAAAATATTTCTTAACAAAATTCTTTAAATTTATTTAGTTTCCGTTCCACAGTATCATTCTAAAATCACTTCCCTACCTTTTCGTCTATTAGTATAGAAGTAAGCTCTCAGCACACATAGAAGTAGTTGGTTTGTTAGAAAAATGTAATTAGCTTGTTTCTCCTGTCAGTATAACGATTTAAAAATGTCAAAATGACTTTTAATTGTCAAGTATACATTATGTTGAGGGGAATACTGAATATGGTGTAGTCAAAAATTAAGATATATTTTTATAAAAAACGAGGATATAAGCTATGTTAATCAGGTTTGTTAAAAATATTTTTAAAAAGGTGAATACAACAAAAACTCCAAGCAGGCTTCGCCTGCTAACTCATGACGGAAAATAAGTTCAGGTATATAATAAAGATGAGCAATACAAATCCGTAAGTTTATTAGGGCTTTGCCGAGCCTGTAACAAAAACTGGATGAATAAGAGTCATGAGATAACTCGAATACGCCTTGAGCGTGAAAATAAAATTACAAAACAGCCTCTTATTCGATTGTTCAAATAATAGAATAGGAGGCTTTTCATATGGAAGCTATGGTTGAAACTTGTTGTGGAATTGATGTTCACCAAAAATCTATTGTCTGCTGTATCTTAGATGGGCCTTTAGATACTAATAAACCAAAAAAATTTCAGAAATCCTTTGGAACGACAACTCGCTCCCTACAAGGGGCTTTGGATTGGATACTCGATCACGGAGTAACGCATGTCTTTTTGGAAAGTACTGGACAGTACTGGATTCCTGTCTTTAATATTTTTTCTGAATCTAGTTTGGAATTCTCCTTGGCACATCCACAACGAGTCAAAAATGTTCCGGGCCGGAAAACAGATATGAAAGATGCCGAATGGTTAGCACAACTGGGCCGCTGTGGTTTAATTGAATCATCCTATTTACCCACACCTGAAGTTATGGAGCTTCGGCTACTAACTCGAAGATATCGCTCCTATAAAGAGAGCCTTACTCAGATTAAAAATGAGATTCATAATCTTCTTCAGAGATCCAATATTAAATTAACAAGCTTCCTTTCTGACATATTTTCAAAAACCGGTCAGGCTTTACTGGAATTATTCATAAACGGAGAAGTCATTGATGAAGAGAGTGTTCGAGCTTGTATGCACGGCCGTGTCAAAGCTCAAGCTATAGACTTGGTTGAAGCCATGAATGGAAAACTCTCCAGCGAGGACTGTTTTCTCATGTCACAAAGTCTAATACAATATCGCATGATACAGAGTCTCATTGAGGATTTGGATAAGCATATTAAATCCTATATAAATAAACACTTCCCCGAAGAATATCAATTATTAATGACTGTACCTGGGATAAGTGAAAATGCAGCTGCTGTTATCTTAGCAGAAATTGGTCCTGATGTAGATGCATTTCCAACAGATGGACACCTAGCCTCATGGGCTGGTCTATGTCCAGGTTCCTATGAAAGTGCTGGTATTAAAAAATCCTCGCGAATAACGCAAGGAAATAAATACTTAAAACATGCCTTAACGATCTCGGGTATGATAGCAGGTCACTCCAAAGATCCAGCTTTCTCATCTTTATACAATCGAGTTTCCCAAAGAGGAAGTAAGATGAAGGCTGTTATCGCTTGTGCTCATAAGATACTAAGAATTGTCTATAAACTTTTGGAAACACATCAAACTTATGAGCCAGAAAAAGCATTAGGGATGCGGCAACACCCTTAAGACATCTTTAAATATGTTCACCTTAAGTATAACACAGATAGTGTTTTTTTGCGCTTTTTTACTGTGTTATTTTCAAATAAAAATTCTGTAGATAGCAATAAAACTCAGGAAATGGAGTTGACTGATTTAGTATTTTCTCTATACGATTACAGGATGAAAAAAGAAAACATCATCAAACCTAAACTTTTTAAAAATATTAGAGTTAAGGGAAAAATTATTGAACATAAAATAGATATCTATGTTGAATTTGTTCAAATGAATAATTTAGAACGAACAGTTATAAAAACAATAGATAGTAAAATTGTAAAAGCTGAGGATGTATGGCAGTTTGACAATCTCTTAAAGGATTTAGGCTATTTTCCTAAAGGGGTTCTATATTATAACAATAAAATAGATGATGAAGCATTGAATATTGCTGAAAATAGACGTATTCAAGTTATACATTTTGATATGATGGAAGAAACTAGAAAAAATGTTCTCCAATCTCTTGGTCAAATTTTACCTGATAGAAATGTTATAGGTGACCCTTTTTGGACTCTAATGGAGATTGATGAACGTACTAAAAATAATACAGGAAATTATTTTGTTATAGAAAACTCTTTGCCACTCTTTACATCAAAAAAATTGCAGAGGCCTGTTGTAAACTGAAAGAAGGCTATGCTGTTTTTGGCATTTCGCAGAAACATTTGTGCTATCTAATTTCTCTCGTTGAAACAGGGAGGTATCCATATAGATTAGGTATTATTCGTCCAAGTAAGCAACAATCTGCTTCAATGAATTATCGTGTAGAAATGCATGATGTTGAATATAAAACAATTAGAGAAATATATGTGAGGTGAAACTGGTGGGAAAAGGTGAGGACTTTGAAAAAGTAATTGCAGATATTTGCTCATGGCTTTCAAAGAAAGAGAGAGTAAATGCAAAAATCAACACTAAAGTTCAAATACCTGGCGATGATGGAACAACTCATGAAATAGATGTTCTGTACACATTTGAACATTTCGGTATATCCTACCAGGTGGGTATAGAGTGTAAAAATTGGAAAAATCCAATCAATGTGGGTGAATTAAGAAATTTTGACTATAAATTGAATCATATTGGTGGAATTAGTGGCATATTTGTTTCTGCAGAAAGTAAGTTTCAAAAAGGAGCGCGCAAGGTATCAGAGTATAATGGAATTAAATTAGTAAAATATGAAGAATTTGCTGTTTTTGCGATGTCTGAATATATTAAATACTTAAAACCGGATTTCAATACAATTGGAGATCCATTTTGGATGTTAATGAATACAGTTGGTAATACACCTATGGAACAAAATAGTATTTTACCAAATAAGATTTTTCTGTTCTCAAGTAAGAAAATGGCTGAAGATTACAAAACTCAAGAATTTGAAAATAACAATGACATTATTGTTGTGGGAGTTTCTCAAGAGCATTTAAAAGAAATAAAAAAATTTAATGAACATGATAAAGTTCATGTGTATTTGAAGGATTTTACGTCAGACTTTGTTGAATTAAGTCAATGGGATATTGATTTATATATACGATAGGATTAGAGCGAATTGAGTTGATTTTTTGACAAAGAGACGAGATCTTAATGATGGTCAAGTCAACCAATACTATGTGGAAGATAGTCATGAAGCTATTATTGACAAAGACACATGGGAATTAGTACAGTTGGAATTGGCAAGGAGGAAAGCCTTTCGTGAGGATCATCTACTGAAGTCTTACATCGTGCAAAATGACGATAATCCATTCACCACAAAGGTCTTCTGTGCAGAATGTAGATCGTCCTTTGGTCGAAAGAACTGGATCATCAGTCGAGGTAAACGTAATATTTGGTAGTTATAGGGTCAAAGGATAAATTGGCTATCAGAATAATTATATTGATGAAGAAACGCTAGAGAAAGACGTGGTTATGGCTGTAGAACTATTGAGTGAGAACGCAAACCTGTTATATGGAAGTGGAATAAGATTCGGGAGGAAAATCGTTCATTAAAAAAGTATTATAGTACAAAACCATGGGTGTATCTTCAAAAAAGAGTGGCAAATTGCTATTCGTGCAAAGAAAGCTGGGACGTTGACCAATGAACAAAGGATGTTATTAAACAATGGACATTGGAAGGATGAAGAATAATTTTGAGTTTTATACTGGCTATGAGGGAGAGCCAGAGATTGTTTTATCAATTGATGGTTAACCGAATTATTCTCTTCATATTTGGGAGGGATACTTTACAGATATTTTTGAAGAACCAGTAATCACTGATAAAGGATGGTCAGGCTTTACAAAGGATTATCATCAATTAGAAAGAATATATGGAACTTCTCAGAAAGAGTATTTAATTTCTCCAAGAGAGTATTTCGACGATTTGATGCTATATAAAAATCGGAAATTTGATTATGAAGAAACTAGTGAAGTTTTTGAATTAATTCAGTGCTTTCTTAAGTTTGCAATTGATAAAAAAGTAAAAGTTAAGCTTGAACTTAACTAAATGTAATAAAATAGTTTTGCGACAGAGTAAAATTCTATACGACAAACGGAGAAGAAAACTAGTTATTGTTAGTTTTCAGTAACCAAGAATGTTCGCAATAACGATGTCTTAAGCATTGGATTTAGGAGGTTCCATCATGAGTATTTGGGATGAATTAAAATTGGTCCATTTGGCTAGTAGGAGGTCATTTGAGAGAGGACTTCGTTACTATTTCCAAAAGAAAGTTCTGGGAATGGAGATCTTGGCTGAAGGTGTTTTCAATGGAGAAGTCAGTGGTTCGAATCATCAAATTTATCAAGTAGAAATCTATATTCATCAGCCACGTAAGTCGAACTGCACTTGTCCTTTTGCAGCTGGTAGACAAGTTGTCTGCAAACATATGGTTGCCCTTTATTTCCAACAGTTCCCAGAACAAGCACAAGCGGTGCTTGATTATTGGGAGCAAGAGGAACGAGAAAAAGAGATGCTCCGTCAAGCTATGGAAGATGAGATGCGATTGCTACGAGAGCAGAAGCTTCAAAAAATTACAGCCTATGTAGACAAGCTGACCCCAGATCAATTACGGGAGGAATTGATCGAAACTTTGATGAAAATGGAAGAGCTCACTAGTCAAGAAACGGATGTTTTTTACGAAGAAGAAGACTACGAAGATGACTGGTATGATGAAGAGAATGGATACTTTTTCTTCTGAGATAGCTATTTTTGACTGAATTTCCCCCAATTTTGGCTCACTAACCATTAGGTTAGTGAGCTTTTTTCATAATAAGCTTGAACATTATATCGAGGTTTGATATAATTTAGCTATAACGTATCCCGATATATCGTATGTAGATGTAAGAAAGAGAGGATTTATGATTAGTGACAAATTGAAAAGAAGTTATGTTCCCATGACGGAATCTGCCTTCTACATCTTGTTCAGCCTTCAATCGCCCCAGCATGGCTATGGAATTGGACAGAATGTCAAAAGCTTGACCAATGACGAAGTGAAAATTGGACCTGGGACTATGTATGGTTCTTTGTCAAAAATGGAAAGGGACGGACTCATCCAATTTGTAGGTGAGGAAGAAAAAAGGAAGATCTACGTCATCACGGAACTCGGTAAGGAAATTCTAGACATAGAAATACAACGAATTGCAAGATTGTATCGGAATAGTAGAGGAGAATAAGTAATGGCAAAAAGAAAAGTTCTGTTTAAATGGTTTACAATTGCAGATTATCTTGAGGAAGAAATTTGGTTGTCCCAGCAGCAACAACAAGGTTGGAAATTGGTTGATATTAAACCGATTGGGATTTTTGTTTTTGAAGAAACCACTGAAACACAAGCCATCTACAAACTGGATTTTAAAAATCAGAATCCAGCAGAGGATTATATTCAGATGTATCGAGATTATGGCTGGGAATATGTAACCAAATGCAATGGTTGGAATTATTTCAGAAGCATTGAGGGATCGCAAGTAGGTGCTGAGGAATTGGATATTTTTTCAGATGATGCTTCAAAATTGGAGATGATTCAAGAAGTTTTTCAAAAACGAATTCTCCCGATTGTTGCTATCTTTTTATCGATTATTCTCCCGACCCTTTTTAGAAAAATAAATGTATCATCAGGAATTGCAAGTTTTATCTTTAATTTTTATGTCTTTCTTGCAATTGTTTATGTTCTTTTATTGGGATATACAGGTTGGAAATTATTGAAATTAAAGCGCTCCTTAACAAATCGTATTCGAAATTAAACGATTTTCTCTTTAAATATGGAAGCGACTGTTATTTTCCCTGATAAAGTTTCTACAGTAAATAATTGAAGAATATAAAACAAAATGCTAACATTTCGTCAAAGTGTTAGCATTTTGTTTCTGTTGATAAGATTTTTTCCAAAAATCAATGTTTTCATTTTCTAGAAACCTACAATTGTGCTATAATGAGTATCAAAACATAGCATAATTGTAGGTTGTTTGTGATGAATCAAAAGGAAAAGATACTTAAGTTAGCAGAAGAAAATAATGGAATTGTAACGACCAAACAGGCAACAGCACTTGGAGTTGGTAGATGGGTATTTCAAGAATTAGTTGAATCAGAGATGTTGTACCAAGTTCAGAGAGGAATCTATGTAACGGAAGATGGTTTTGTAGATGATTTCTTTTTATTGCAAGAACGCTATCCAAAAGGGGTTTATTCTCATGAGACGGCACTTTATCTTTTAGGTTATTCCGATAGAGTTCCCATTGAGATAAATATGACCTTTAAGCAGGGGGTTTCAACGTCTCGAATGAAGTTGGACAATATTAGGCCAGTTACCATTAGCAACAAGGAACAGTTTGATGTTGGGATAATCACTGTTGTCAGACCTGGTGGAACAGAAGTCAAGGTTTATGAAATTGAGCGTGTATTAGTTGATTTGATGAAAACAACCTATAATGCAGATTTGGAACAGGTTATACCGGCTTATCGAAGATATGCGGCAAGTAAAGGAAAGGATGTAAATAAGCTCTTTCGATATGCTAAGATGTTCGGTGTAGAAGAGAAAGTCAGAAATTACATGGGGGTATTGTTATGATTTTCAAAAATGCAATGAGTTTCAAAGCTAAAATTAAGGCAGTTTCAAAGGAAAAGGCTATTCCAGCGCAACAGGTTCAACAAAATTATCTGATTGAAGCTTTTCTGGCTAAACTATCGAAATCTGAATATAGATCGAATTTTATTGTTAAAGGCGGTTATTTGATTGGTGGAATTCTAGGCTTGGATCTGCGTACAACGATGGATTTAGATACTACAATTAAGGGTTTTACACTTACAGAAGATAGACTGCTTAAAATTGCTCATGAAATAATCAAAACACCGACAGATGAGTCTTTTCTGTTTGAAGTCGATGGAGTGGAGGAAATTCGTGAAACAGATGACTATCCAGGTTTAAGGCTCAAGTTGATTGCTTCTTTTGAAAGAATTAGGGAGGTGGTCACTGTTGACGTAACAACAGGAGATGTCATTACCCCTAAAGAAGTTAAATTTTATTTTAACAGGTTATTTGAAGATAATCGGATTGAATTACTGTCCTATCCTGTAGAAACCATTCTAGCTGAAAAAATAGATACGATACTTTCACGCGGTATCGGAACAACACGCTCTCGTGATTATTATGATGTATACATTTTATCTCGGTTACAGAGTGATCGGATTGACTTTCCAGTCTTAGGACAAGCATTGACAAATACGATGTTAAAACGGCATTCGGTTTTCAAGTCATCTGAATATTTATTAATTCTTGGTGAGATTCGTGAGAATCAATTTCAACAAGAGTTATGGAATAAATATCAAAAGCAATTTTCTTATGCTAGGGAAATAGCCTTTGAGGAAACTATTCAAGCTATTGAAGAGTTGATGAAAAAATTCATTTGTAGTCTCGTCTTTTCACATTCCAAAAAACCACAAACCGCTAACGTTTTCAATCAATGTTAGCGGTTTGTTTCGAATCTTCTTCCAACTGTACTTGAACTTCTTCGATAAAGGCTCGTTCAATCGGACTTTGTTTACGGTTTTTCTTCCAGATGAGGAAAAGCTTTGAGACTTCGAGATTTTCTATTGGGATGGTGACTAAATCTGGGTCATGTAAGATGCCATCAAAGGCGAGGGCGATTCCGACGCCTGCTTTGACTAGGAGGCCGGCGTTGTAGAGGAGATTATAGGTGGCGACAATTCTGGCTTGATCAAGTTCTTGGAAAATCAGGTGTTGGCTATCGGTTTGAGAGGAAATGATGAGGGGATAGGCTAGGGTATCGCTGACGCTTATCTTTTTTCGTTTGGCTAGTTTGTGGTTTTTAGGAACGATGATAGACCAGCGATCCTTTCTAGGGAGTTCTAGATGCTGGTATTTTTGTGGGATTTGGGTTCCGAATACGATTCCGAAGTCAAGGGTTCCTTGGTTTAGGCCTTCGTATACCTCGTCAGCGTTGCCGGATCGGAAATGAAGGCGGACTTGTGGGTAGAGAGCGGTCATGCTTTCACTGGCGCGTGCGATCAGTTGGAGTGAGGAGCTTTCGGCTGCTCCGATATGGATTTCTCCAGTAATGTCACCTTGTTTTCCAAGATTTTCTTCTGTTTTATGAACCAGGGACAGGATTTCCAGTGCCCGATTGTAGAGGTACTGTCCATCGTCTGTCAGCTGGATTTGGCGGCTCGAGCGGCTAAGGAGCAGGGTTCCGAATTCTTCCTCCAAGTCTTTGATTTGTCGCGACAGCGTTGGTTGGGTAATGCTGAGTTTTTCTGCGGCACGCGTGATACTTCCCTCTTGGGCGATGGTTACAAAGTAATTTAGAACACGTATATCCATTTTGTTATTCCTCCTTTTTTATTATATACCTAAAAAGCATATAATAGATAGAAAATAGGTATTTGTTATTTTATTTTGTGAGAGTTATACTGGTTTTACCGTAAAAATAGAAAGTAGGAAATCGCAATGAATCAGACTAAACTTGAAACAAAATGGGATAAGGTCTTTGCCAAAAGTGACCGGGTAAATCATGAAAAAGTGACGTTTACCAATCATTTCGGGATTGAATTGGTAGCGGATCTCTATAAACCTAAGGATGTATCCGAGAGCCTACCGGCTTTAGCCGTAGCGGGGCCTTTTGGAGCGGTTAAGGAACAGGTATCCGGGCTTTATGCACAAGAAATGGCTGAGCGAGGTTTTCTAACAATTGCTTTTGATCCCTCATTTACAGGAGAATCCGGAGGATTCCCACGTGCTATGCACTCTCCGGATATCAATACAGAAGATTTTCAAGCAGCGATTGATTTCTTGGTGACCCATCCACAGGTTGATGAAAATCGCATCGGGGCGATTGGAATCTGTGGCTGGGGTGGCTATGTCATCAACTTAGCTGCGATTGACCCACGAGTTAAGGTAGCTGTCGCTTCAACTCTATATGACCTTTCTCGTGTAGCTGCAAAGGGATATTTTGATGAAGCTGATAGTGAAGAAGCCCGCTACCAAACGCGTGTGGCTCTGGCTGAACAACGAACTGCTGATACTAAGACAGAAAAGTTCCAATTAGCAGGTGGTGTAGTGGATCCTTTGCCAGAGGATGCTCCTTATTTTGTGAAAGATTACTATGCTTATTATAAACAGCCTCGTGGCTACCACGCGCGTAGTGTCAATTCTAATGATGGTTGGGCTGTCCAAGCAGCCACTTCACTGGCTAACACTCGTTTGTGGCAATACAGCTATGAGATTCGCAATGCCGTTTTGATTGTACATGGAGACAAAGCCCATTCCTATTACATGGGAAAAGATGCCTTTGCCCAACTAAAAGGGGACAACAAAAAGCTACTGACAGTGGAAGGAGCTAGTCACACAGATTTATATGATCAAATCGATAAGATTCCATTTGATGAGATGAAGGACTTTATTCTTGAAAATATGAAATAGGATAAAGTGATGGCGAACTTGCTTGAGAAAATCCAAAATCAGGGTGAGATTCTACCTGGAGATCCGCTATTCAAAGAAATACACCAGATAAAGTCTGGGAAAGAGCCAATCATTCAGCGCTTAAACACTGGAATGATGTCAAAGGAAGAAATTCAAAAGCAAGAAAGCTCCATTACTAGTCTGAACCTCGATCAGTCTGTGGAAATTTCTCTCCCTTTCCAAACAGACTTTGGAGCCCATATCCGGTTTGGGAAGGATATCTTTATCAATAAGGAAGTTTTCTTTGTAGACTTAGGTGGAATTGAGATTGAAGACCACGTTTTAATTGGTCCCAGGGTAACACTTCTAACGGTCAATCATATCTTGGAACCCGCGAAAAGAAGGGGTTTAGTGACTCGGCCAATTAAAATAAGAAAAAATGCTTGGTTAGGGGCTGGTGTAACGGTTCTTCCTGGAGTTACGATTGGTGAAAATGCGGTTGTAGCGGCAAATAGCACGGTGACGAAGGATGTTCCAGCTAATACAATCGTAGCTGGTACTCCAGCAAAAGTCATTAGAAGTCTAGCCTAACAACTAGTTCATTGTAAAAAGGAGAAATAGCATTGTGGCGGTGTTTGTCACTTGGCAACTTCAAAATGCAACCTCGGTAGGTCAATTTACCCAACAAATGATGGAAGAGTATTCCGATTTAGAAGTTAGTTAAGTATAAATAGACACAAAAGAAATAATTAGAGAGTTTGTGGGACAGTCAGATTTTTATGAAGTTCGAGCTCTCCAGAGGCTAGGGTCTATTTCATTGATCGAGGGAATGGTTTTATTTGAAGCTAGAAGCAGAAATGTCTGGTTATTTTCATTCCAAGGGACTGGGAGCTGAGGTGGTGAGTTATGTTTCGGAGGCTAGCGATTGGTTTTTGACGGCAGCTGTTAAGGGAGAAGACGCGGTTGCTCAAAGATATATTCTTTTAGTTTATCTTTCATTACTGTGTTAGCTCGTCTTGCCGTACTTATTTGAAACTTTCTTCGAAAGTTTTATCAGCAACCTCAAAATCTCCCTCAAGATTTTGACCTGTCTACGACTTGCTGCCTTGTACTAAAAGTAAACTAAAACTCCAAGCAGGCTTCGCCTGCTAACTCATGACGGAAAATTAGTTCAGGTATATAATAAAGATGAGCAATACAAATCCGTAAGTTTATTAGGGCTTTGCCGAGCCTGTAACTAAAACTGGATGAATAAGAGTCATGAGATAACTCGAATACGCCTTGAGCGTGAAAATAAAATTACAAAACAGCCTCTTATTCGATTGTTCAAATAATAGAATGGGCGGCTTTTTACATGGAAGCTATGGTTGAAACTTGTTGTGGCATTGATGTTCACCAAAAATCTATTGTCTGCTGTATCTTAGATGGACCTTTAGATACTAATAAACCAAAGAAATTTCAGA
>NZ_JAEMED010000025.1 GCF_016458205.1 Streptococcus sp. 121
GATATGCAGGAGTTAAATAAGCTTCTTGGAATTGACTGGACAAAGGGAGTTGTGAAGTTCGAGGAATTAAGAAATTATGCTAGAGGTTCATATACAACACGAAAATAATTAAAAAAGATAGCCAAACACCTTGTCCCCCAAGGGGTTAGCTATCTTTTGTCTTTTTTAAAGTGATAAACTCGGGATTATACCAAAAATGCCTTAAAAACAGGGGTTAAAATCAAGTCTGAGCACTGGTTCTTGGGGAGAAAAAGCTTGATTTTGAGCCTATTTAAGATATAATGGAAAGGAATGAAAAAAGAAGGAGGGGACCATGAGACAGGTATTTTTATCCACAACTACTCAATTCAAGGAAATCGACCACATGGAGTCGGGCTCTTGGATAAACCTGATCAACCCCAGCCAAAGCGAGACCATTGAAGTGGCCAATGAGTTCGACATTGACATTGCAGACCTCCGGGCTCCCCTTGACTTGGAGGAGATGTCGCGGGTGACTATTGAGGATGACTACACCTTGATTATCGTCGACGTCCCCATTACCGAAGAGCGGAACAACAAGATTTATTACGTAACCATCCCCTTGGGGATCATTCTAACCGATGAGGTGATTATCACCACTTGTAAAGAAAACTTACCGCTCTTGGATGTTTTTGTTCAGCGGCGCTTGCGGAACTTTTATACCTTTATGCGCTCCCGCTTCGTTTTCCAAATCCTCTACCGCAATGCGGAACTTTACTTGACCGCCTTGCGTTCGATTGACCGCAAATCCGATCAAATTGAAACCGTCCTTTTGGAAGCACCCCGCAACGAGGAACTGATTGAGCTCATGGAATTGGAAAAAACCATCGTCTACTTTAAAGCTTCCTTGAAGACCAATGAGCGTGTGGTTCGCAAATTAACCTCTCCCTCTTCTTCCATCAAAAAATACCTAGAAGATGAAGATTTATTGGAAGATACACTCATTGAGACCCAACAGGCCATCGAGATGGCGGATATCTACGGAAACATTTTACGGAGCATGACGGACACCTTCGCCTCCATCATTTCCAACAACCAGAACAATATTATGAAAACCCTGGCCTTGGTCACCATTGTCATGTCCATTCCAACCATGATTTTCTCGGCTTATGGAATGAACTTTAAGAACAATGACATGCCGCTAAACGGGGAGCCTCACGCCTTTTGGATTATTATTGCCATTGCCTTTGCCATGAGTCTTTCCATGACGCTTTATTTGATTCATAAAAAATTGTTCTAAGAGAAAGGAATTTTATGTCGTTTGAAAATCTAACCAAAAAGAATCAGCAGTATATCCGGACCGTGCAAAAGCTCTTGGAACAGGCGGGAAAATCCCCTGAAGAAATCGAAGCAATGCTAGAGACTATTTTGCCAGATATTGTAGAGAAACAAGAACGAGGCTTCACCGCACGTGCCCTCTACGGAACACCAACCCAATGGGTTCGTAGCCAACTGGAAGGACCAAATCCCCAAGCAGAAGAACAAGCTGAAACCAATGACAATCCTTGGCTTATGTGGCTGGAATCCACCCTCTTCCTGCTCGCTTTTGTCGGAATTGGGATTGGGCTCATCAACCAATTCGTACCTGAAAGTACCAGCTACGGTCTTCTCACCCTCATCAGTATGACTACCGGTGGTGGTGCCGTTTTCTTTGCCCTCTACCACTTCATCTATCGCTACTACGAACCACAATATGAAGGGGAACGTCCAAATGTCCGTCGAGGTTTCCTTTTTGTCGGACTCATCCTCCTCGCCTGGATTGGTCTCATTACCCTTTCAGAGAGCGTCTTAGCCGGCATCAACCCACCACTTCCAAGCATGGTTCTTGTCCTCATCGGAGCTGCGGCTTTCGCCCTCCGTTGGTGGCTGGTCCGTACCTACAATATCAAAAACGCTCGCATCAACCCCCGCCGTCGAGCATTCTAACAAAAAATCCTTGGTTTTAAAACACCAAGGATTTTTTTGTTAGGAGAAGTCCCGTAAATTTAAGCGGGTGTCCGGCTGTGGCAGTCCGTGTTTTTGACGCGCTTTCATCCGAAAACGCATGACATATTGGCTCACAAGATAAGAACTAATGCTAAGAACAAGGCCTAACCATAAGGGAGAAGGACCCACTAGCCACAAGGCCAAGAGAGTAACGAGCAGGCCGATGGAGAGGTGGAGAATATTTTTAGTCTTAAATTGATAATAAGGATAATTATAAACGGTCAGGAAATAAGTCCCTAGGTAGAATAAAACCACTGCAATCAGTAATAAGATTTGCCCCAGCTCAGCATGGTGATGATCGGCTAAAAACTCAACAGAGACCGTAAAGAAATTAATGCCTAATACAACAAGCAAGTGACAATAGAATAAAGGTGCAACGAGTTTTTTGGAATGGTGATCAATCGCTATAAAGGTCTGGGTCATATAATTAATGAACATAAAAGCCATTGCAGTGAAGAGGAAAACTCCGTTAATCAGCGTTTCTCCGATCGGATAGGAGCCAATAATCGCAATAACCGACTCCCCAAAGGATAAAATGGTGATCAATTGACCACGTTCGACAGCATGTGGAAAATTGGTTGGAAGGTCTTCCTCACCACTATAAAAAAGCTTGGCAGAAAGAAGCGGAATCAGAACGGGTAAGATGTATACCACTGACATCCAGATACTCCATCCTCCAATCCCTATCATGAACGGGACTAAAGGAACCATGTATAGCAATAGAGAAAGCATGGACAACTTCATATCCCGATTAAAACCATGGACTCTCCCTTTGATAAAGTATTGTAAGCTTATAAGGCCATAGGCTAAAAATAAGAGGCTATTAAATTGAACTACAACCGGACTTCCAGCTCCCAGTTCGGATGTGTCTAAGTTGAAATTCATGGCCAAGTGCCCTACGACAAACATCAGAGCAATGACTGTATAAATATCGGCTCGCCTAGAATCACCATATTTTTGATAATAAAGAACTTCATTAAACCAAATATTCATTAAAACAATATTGGCCATCACAAATAAAAGAATGTTCTGACCGCTAATGTGTTCCATATGAAAGGAGCCATTCAGGGCCCTTAGGGCTAAGACAAAAGCCAAATCAAAAAAGAGTTCATAGTTCGAAACCCGTTTGGCCAAACCAGTTTTTGTTGACATACTACTCCTCACTAAAAAGAATAAAAATACAGACCCCATTGTAACAAATCAACTGATAAAAGAAAAGGGCTAAAAAAGCCGGAAAAACTCCCGGCTACGATATTGGTTAGATAGTAAAATCTTACTGACTCGCAATATTGGCAAAACCAGCTCGCAAATCTGCATTGGCCGTTTCTTTAAGATAAAGTACCGGGCCATCCCATTGATTATGATAAAGAACTATGGGGTAACCATCACGAGTAAAGGCCATGTAATAAACATGCAGAACAGAACCGTTTAAATATTTGTAATTGGCCACAACATTGTAATCCGCTTCTCCCCGACCATCGGAAGAAGGTTTTAAAGATACCTGATTCCCATTAACCACATATTGTTGGGGACTTTCTGGATTCATAGTCTGTTTTTCATACCCTGGCTGGTTCATCGAATTTCCCCAGCTAACCATAAAGTCTGCTAAGGCTTCCTCTTTACCACTAGTCCATAGAGGAAGTGGTGCAACATCTTTTGCTTGTGTTGTTGTCTCTGATTCCGTACCTGTTGATGGATTCGTTTTTGTTTCGCCAGCCTTTGGATCGATGCTCTCTACTGCGGTTAGGGAGGAAGGATTAGTAAGAAACTGTTGATAAGCCTCTTGCATATCTTGTGGTGCTTCTTGATAACGGTTTTCTCCTTTTTTATGGTCGACGTAGTATACTTTCCCATTTGAGGCAAGCAGGATAGAATAGTTTTCCTTTTCCGTATCTATGAGTTTTTGGCCCAAGTACGTTTGTCCCATCCCTGCAGCAGGTATTAGTTGGTCCTCAGGTACACGTGGTTTTAAAAATTTTTCGAATTCATCGTTCACACTTGTATAATAAGCATGGGTTGCATCTTTCAGAGAGTAAATTCGAAATACAATAGCATTGTCTGTAAAATCTTTCACCTGCTTACTCGTTGATTTCATCCCTAAAAGACGAATGGAATATTTATCCCTTTCCTCGACTAGATTGATATTTGCTAGCTTGGACGCTTCTTCTAGACTACCAGGTGAAGTCCAACCAAAACCAGCCAAAATATCACCATCAACCGATTCTTTTTTAATCACATGGGCTGAACCAGTTCCGTGTGTTGGCAAGGTCGTTGACCGAACGGTCACCGCATCTTGACCATAGGGACTATCATATAGCCATTTCCCAAAGTTTTGAGAAACCAACTTGGCTTCCTCCTCACTGAGTTGCTCAATCTTCTCAGTATAATCCACTTCTTCTGAACCTTGATTCACTGACTGGGATACCGAGACTTGGCTATTTGTAGACTGGCTGTAGACATAATAGCCAGCTCCCAGAAGAAAGGTAGCTATAAAAATAGTTCCCCATACCCAAGTCGGAAGGCCTTTGGTTGATTTTTGTGCAGGTTGAACTTGAGCGATTTGTGGTTGCGGAAAACCAGCTTGTTTAGCCCGCATAAATTCTTCAGGTGTCGGTTTGCGACCAAAAACTTGCTCAAAAGCTTGAGACCAATCGTTTGCATTCATGCTCTTCTCCTATCCTAACATTTCCAATAGTGGTCCAAGGGCAAAATAACCCAAAATCACAGCCAAGGCAATGGTCAAAAGAACAATCGCAATCATGGCTAGGACTCGCAAAATTCGCTGACCTGTTGAGGTTTGTTGCGGATTTTGATTAGCAGCTGGTTGTGAAACATAGGTTGCCGTTGAAAGTACTGGATCGACTGGAGGTACACCATTTGCTGCTGGTTGCACAGATTCAACAGGTTGACTAACTGCTGGTTGTGGTTCTTGACTTGTCTGAGAGGTTCCCATTGTTACTGTAGCCTCCTCTGGTCTAGCGATAGCTTGAACAGGTTGAACTTCTTCAGTGACCTCGAATTCAGGACTGGGCTGGACTATTGTTTCCTCTTGTACAGCGCTCGTTTGAACGGGCTGGATTACAGGCACTTCTGGCTCAGAAGCCGCTTCTCCATTATCTTCTGGCATCGCTGGCTGAAAAACAGTTCCCTCTGAAAGGCTGGCTTGGGAGTCAAATCCGAGCTCCTCGTCTACTTCTGAACCAACAATTGCTGGAAAGCCTTGGGTTTTAGCTGCCATAAATTCTTGGGGTGATGGATTGCGGTTATAGACTTGGGTAAAAGCCTCCGTCCATTGAGCAGCCGTCAGGCTTCCTGATTTTTCCACAAGCAATTCCGGAAAGCCTGCCTTTTTAGCCTCCATAAATTCTTGGGGCGACAGTTCCCGCCTTTCAATTTTTTTAAAAGTATCAGTCCACTCTTTTCCTGTCATGATTTTTCCTCTTTCACCTCTACTGCTTTTAGAATAACATCATTAGGTTGTGATTACAAGGTGTATGTAACCAATGGTTAAAAAGACCTAGAAAAAAGGCCCATGGATGTGATAAGCATGGACCTCATGAATCTTTAACCTAAATTGAATTAATAAAAGGAAATCAGTTTCACTAAATATTCACCAGCAATCATCGCTGACAAGACACCAAAGACAAATAAAACTAGTCCGTTTACAACAACTGCAAGAATATATTTATAAAACATATCCAAAGAGGATACATCGCGCGAATGAGCTAAGGCAAAGGTTGTAGCTAGTCCAAACACTAATAGGCTAAGAACAATCAAGATAAAGGCAATGGAATAAACATCGATTAACACAAATAGAGTCGTAAAAGCCATCATGACAATATTCACAGAGAATAGACGTCCATACCAATCAAAGGCCTTTGTTAGTGTAAATTGTGTATCGCTATAAACAAAACGTTTAGCTACAAATCCAGCAAAAATAATGGCAAATAGCGATAAAGCTGCTCCAACTAAAATAGCCATGAAGGCTGAGAATCCAACTGGATTACTCATAAAAGGGGTTGAACTGTCAGAATAATAACTGTTAAGGCCATTAATGAAATTTGATCCCACTCCCGCTGTTTTACGAGCAATAATAAAGACTGTCAAGGTATAAAACAGGGTCAAGAGACCAAAAGCAATCCAGCCATTAGCAGGGGTTGTTTGTACAACGGATGTTGGTGCTTTCAAGGCTGATACAAACCAATTCCAAAAATTACGTGAGGTCTGCTTCATTTGTTCCTGGCGTTCAGGCGACACCAATGGCGCTGCTTGGGGAGCTGGTGGTACTTGACCTTGTTGTGCAGCTTCTGGTTGAACAGGTGGCACTTGATTCGCTTGTGCAGCTTCTGGAGCGACTACTGTTGTAGTTGCTTGTGCAGCCTGAGGTTGACTTGGAGCAATATCTACAATTTCCCCATTTTCCATAGCTGCAGCTAATTCTTCTCCAGTCGCAGGGCGTCCGTTAATTGCCTCAAAATATTCTAACCAATCTGATCGGTTCATCGTTATCTCCTCTTTTTCCTAAACTTTTCTATTGAAATTTAACAATCCGTTAAATCAATACTTCGATATTATATCGTTTCAAAAGCTAGATGGCAATAGACATTGAAAGGATTTTCACGGAATACCTAAGGAAAATAGATTATTGAGAACATTATTCAACCTTCAGTTTCTTTTATCCATTAGTTCAGTAAACCTAGGTCATATTTCCAGGCGAGGATTCGTTTGACAGACTGATCGATCCGCTTCTCGGTCAGTTCACCTTCTTCAATTTTATCCAAAAGGTATTGAATTTGACTGCTGTAGCTAGATCCTAAGATGAGGTCATTACCGGCTTGAATAACCTGAAAAGCTGCCTCATCTTGATCAACAAAATCAGCTAAACCTGCCATATCCAAATCGTCCGTCATAATAACTCCCTTAAAGTTCAGCTCTTTCCGAAGAATATCGGTGACTTTTTTAGAAATCGACGATGGGACAGAATCTACTTGGGTAAGGATATTGTGAGATACAAGGATGCTATCCGCCCCATTCTCGATTCCTGCTTTAAAAGGAAGGAAATCGGATTTCCTCAAACTCTTCAAGGATCTGTTATCACGAATAATAGCTGTATGACTATCCCCATTGTTACCATATCCAGGGAAATGTTTCAGCGTAGACCCCAGACCTTCTTTTTTAAAGGTTTGAACAACTTCAGAAACATAATCTGCCGTTGTTTTAGCATCTTGGCTAATAGTTCGGTTGTAGATAAAGGCATCGGGATCTGTTGCTACATCCGCAACAGGTGCCAAACCAGCGTTGATACCTGCTTCTTTAAGCGTTCGTGATTTCCGTTTTGCATCTGTTACGATAGCATCCATTCCACCTTCATGATACAGTTCCATCGGTGATAAGAATGGTTCTGAAAGAATACTACTTATCCGTGTAACCGTACCTCCCTCTTCATCTGATCCGATCAACATGGGAACTTTGGAGGTCTGTTGAAACTGATCTGTTAACGCTCGAAGCCGCCCAATCGTTTGGCCTTCAAAGTCTTTCCCAAACAAGATATAGCCACCCAATTGATAGTCTTTGATATCTTGGATCTGATTGGAATACGGTAGACGGGCCCAAAAGAGCTGTCCAACTTTTTCTTCCAAGGTCATATCATCTAGTAAGGCTTGAATCGTTTTTTCCTTCTGCGATGGCTGTTTCTTTTCCGTTTTTTCACATCCATCTTACTTTGCGCGCTTTTCTCCTTTTGATTGGCCCCAAAAAGGAAAAACAAACTACTAAAAACGAATACATAAAATACTAGAAATACAATCGGTTTTAATCTTCTTCTCATACTGTTCATATTATAGCATCTCTGCTGAACGAGGACCAGTTGTTAAAAAGTAAAAAGCCTCAAGCAGCGTACAGAGCTACTCGAGACTCCTTACATTCATTAGGATCTAACTTCCTTCAAAGCATCTTCAATTTGCTTTAAAACAGCCTTCATAGAGTCTTCATCGTTCACAAAGTCAAACTGGTTTCCATCAATCCGAACCTTCGGACTCTTATCATAAGCTTCATACCAGTCTGGATAGGCGCTATGAACTTGTTGGTAATAAGCCTCTAAATCTGGATTCCCATCAATTTGTTCATACTCACGACCACGCAGGGCAATCCTGTGCAACATGGTGTCAAAGGAAACATCAATATAAATAAGCAAATCCGGTGCTTTTTTAGGCATGCCCTTCAACTCTTCCATCATATTATCTAGAAGCTCGTGGTAAACCTGATGCTCCTCCTGCGTAACATTGCCATTTCGGTAGTTCAAATCTAAAAAGAGAGCATCTTCAAATATTGAGCGATCTAGAACATTATTATCATCCTTATAGGCCTCTTTAATGCTCTTAAAACGTTTATTTAAAAAATAAATTTGCAAAAGAAAGGCATACTTCTCTGGATTTTTATAGTAGAGATCCAAAACGGGATTGTCATCTACCGATTCATAGAAAACCTCTGTCCCAAAATGTTCCCCCAAAGCCGCTGCCAAGGATGATTTTCCGGCACCAATGGTACCCGCTAAAACTAACAAAATTTTCATTCCCTCCTTAGAATTTGAGCAAGTCTTTGAACTCAAAATTGACTATCTCAAAAAATCAATTACTCCCTACTACTTTATCACAATAGACTTCTTCTTCCTAGAGTCTACCACTAAAAAATGAAAAAAAGCCAAGCAAAAGGTTAGTAGGAACCTACCTAACTCCTAAAAATCCTCTGGACCGATAGATGGCTTCCTTCTGAAGCTCCATAAAATAGAAAATGAGACCTGAACATCCGTTAGGTCTCATTAATCATTTTATTTTTACGCAGTGGTTGATTCGGTCAAACAGCTAAAAGGCTGTTTGAGGTAATAGATAGAATTTGCGAAGCAAATAATAATTATTCGCCTTTATTGAAAGAACACTTCATGTTCTCTTATCCAGAAAACTCAAAGAGTCAATTCCTGACTCTTTGACCTCCAAAAACAACCTAATCAACTGTGCGGGGGTGATAATACGAACTAAATTTTATAAAATTTAGTTCTGTATCACTCCCTAATCTTCGTTTACGTAAGGCATTAGGGCCATAACGCGTGCGCGTTTGATGGCGTTTGTGACTTTACGTTGGTTCTTCGCTGAAGTACCAGTTACGCGACGTGGAAGGATTTTTCCGCGTTCTGAAACGAAGCGGCTTAGAAGTTCTGTATCCTTGTAGTCAACGTATTCAATTTTGTTTGCTGCGATGTAATCAACTTTTTTACGGCGTTTGAATCCGCCACGACGTTGTTGAGCCATTGTATTCTCCTTTATAGTATTGTCTTAGAAGGGAAGGTCGTCATCAGAGATGTCCATGGGACTGGTAGCACCAAATGGGCTGTCATTCCGAGAAAAATCAGGCATGCTAGGTTCAGCACTTGGCTGGCTGGCAGCTGGAGCAGATCCAAAGCTGTTGCCACCACCGAAACTTCCGCCACCACTGTTGCCTTCACGGACAGCACGACTTTCCAAGAGTTGGAAGTTGTCTGCTACGACTTCAGTAACGTAAACACGTTGCCCTTGTTGATTTTCGTAATTACGGGTCTGGATACGGCCCGTAATTCCGATTAATGCACCCTTCTTCGCCCAATTCGCCAAGTTCTCGGCTTGTTGACGCCAGATGACTACATTGATGAAGTCAGCCTCGCGCTCACCATTTTGACTCTTGAAGGTGCGATTCACAGCGAGGGTGAAAGTCGCCACTGCAACATTAGATGGGGTATAACGCAAATCTGCGTCGCGGGTCATACGACCAACAAGTACAACATTATTTATCATTTGTTACCTTCTTACGCGTCAAGTTTAACGATCATATGACGAAGGATGTCGCCATTGATTTTAGCCAGACGATCAAACTCACGAAGAGCTGCATCATCGTTCGCTTCAACGTTCACGATGTGGTAAAGACCTTCATGGAAATCTTGGATTTCGTAGGCAAGGCGACGTTTTTCCCAGTCTTTAGACTCAAGGATTGCTGCACCGTTGTCTGTCAAGATTGCGTCGAAACGCTCTACCAAAGCTGCTTTAGCTTCTTCTTCAATGTTTGGACGAATAATATAAAGAATTTCGTATTTAGCCATTGATATTTCCTCCTTTTGGACTAATGACCCATGTCTCCATGAGTAAGTGAGGCTTATTCTCACAAGATACTATTATACAAGAAACTCTCACCTAAGGCAAGAGTTTTCTTTCTTTTTTCTTAATAGAGTTTTCTTTCTTTTTTCTTAATAATCGTATTGAGTCAAGTTGTACTGCTCAATCAGACGGTTAAGTTTGACATTATAACTTGAATCTGTCGCATAAGTTCCTGTCAAGGCCAAGGTGGCATCTTGGTAGGAAGTGGTATTCGCCTTCCATGTTCCTGCATACATAGGCTGAGAAAGCACAAGCGCATAGTCTGTTAAAGAAGCATAGTAAGAGGGGTAGCTCCGGAATTGATCCCGGATTTCATACATGTCACCACTCCCATCATCCTCATTGGTCAAAAAGGTAACCCCCTCACCTTGGTAGGTTCCCTTAATCCCAAATAAATTGTAGTGAGGAGCCTGAGACAAGCGACTGGTGCCACGTTCCGATTCCAACAGGGCTTGGGCAATCATAACTGAAGCATAAAGTCCATAGTGATCTGCCACCACCTGTGCATCTGGCGCAATCGCCTCTACGAAGCTATCTTCAGTTGCTACAGTATAAGTCCCTTGCTCGGTCTCGAAAGCCTGATACGCCATGAAACCCAAACCCACTGTTGCCAAGGCCAAGATAAGAAGATCTAGCCCTTTTTTTCTCTTAGGCATCTCTTACTCCGTTCATCCATTTTTTCTTTAGTCTAACAAGAAAAAAGAAGGAAGTAAAGGAAAAACTAGAGGGACCATGGATTATAAAAACGACTTCCCTGAACCCACATGAGATAAAGGGCCAGCAATAAAGAAAACAGTGCAAGCCCCAAAAGAAGAACGTCTTGCCAGGACCAGGCTTGTGTCCAATACCAGGTACGGCGTTTTTCCTTCCCAAACCGCCGCAATTCCATGGCCCGCGAAATCGTCTCAATTCGCTCTAAAGAAGTCAAAATCAGTGGAAAAAGAATCAAGGCGTTGCCGCGAATACGCGTAAATAGCGGCTGATTCGAAGACAAGTCCAGACCACGGGCCTCCTGGGACTTACGGATCATAACAAAATCCTCTTGGACATCTGGAATGTAGCGGAGGGTCAAACTCACCGCATAAGCAATCCGGTAGGAAACCCCGATTTGATTCAGACTAGCCGCAAACTGACTTGGATGGGTCGTCAAAAGAAAGACTAGAGCCAAAGGCAAGGTCGCCACATACTTGAGAAAAAGATTGGACAAGTAAAACAACTCTTCTTGGGTTAGACTAAAAGGGCCAATCCCCGCCCAAATGAGATGGCGACTGCCATATATCTCGACCCCGTATTCTGGAGAAAAGAGATAAACCATCAGCAAATTCATCACCGCAAAGAAAGAAGCAAAATAAATAACCCAGCGAATGTTCTTCCAGGAAATTCTGGACAAGCGGAGTGCCACTAAGGATACAAATGCAATCGCCAATAAGAGTCGCGTATCATAGGTAATCATGGCGGCAATCGAAGTCAGCAAGAAAAACAGGAATTTACTAGCACCCGTTAGCTCATGAATCCAAGTCTTCCCCGGCTGATAGCCAATAAAATTGTTCATGCCTTTCTCCCTCTTTCTTGATAAAACTCAGAGAGGACGATGGCATCCGCCCCAATCTTTTGCGCTAGGTAAAAGAGCGAAGTCTCCCGCAAGTGAGCCTGGGCCAAAACATCCGGCCGGGAAAGGAGTTCCCGCGGATTTTGGTCTGCCAAAATCCGCCCCTGGTCCAATACTAAAGCACGATCTGCATACTCCAGCATGAGCTGCATATCATGCGTAATGAGAACAATCGCGTGTCCCTGATCAGCTAATCCCTGTAGAAAATCCATCATTTCCCGGTAATGAGCCTGGTCTTGACCAGCAGTCGGTTCATCTAGGATTAAAACCTGGGGCTCCAACACCAAAATGGCTGCAATGGTCACCCGTTTTTTCTGACCATAGGACAAGGCAGAAATCGGCCAATTCCGAAACGGTGTTAGACCACAAGTCTCCAAGACAGCGGCCACCTTAGGTGCCACTTCCTCCTCCGACAGACCTCTGAGTCTGAGTCCTCTAGCAACTTCATCAAAAATCATGGATTGAGAAATCATCTGGTTTGGATTCTGCAGAACATACCCCACTTGCCGAGCTCGCTCTGCTAGGGATTGGTCAGCCACTTCCTGTCCCTGCCAGAAATACTGACCTTGGGCCGGTAAGTAGCCCGACAAGAGCTGAGCCAGGGTGGATTTTCCAGTTCCATTTTTCCCGACCAAAGCCACCAGCTCCCCTTTTCGAAGTTGGAGATCTAGCCCTTCAAAAATCGCAGGTCTATCCGGATAAGCAAAAGTCAACCCCTTCCACTGAGCCAATACTTCTCCGGTTTCAGCTTTTAATCTGCGGGTTGATTCAGGTAACGGAAGTGGAGGAAGCTCTAGGGCTTCCAACTTATCGAGAGGTAGGCCTGCTCTTAACTCCCACCCCAACTCCCTTAGAGCAGTTAGGTATAAAGGTTCGCGGATACCAACCCGTGCCAACTCTGAGCTAGCTAATAGTTGGTTGGGAGGACCGTCAAAAGCAATCTGACCATTTTCCACCAGAACAATCCGATCTAGTCCTAGTTCCAACACCTCTTCCAGACGGTGCTCAATGATGACTAGAGTTGACCCTGTTTCCTCATGCAATCGACCTAGTAATTGCAGACTTTCGTGCGCTGCCTGAGGATCTAGGTTGGCCAACGGTTCATCAAAAAGCAGGAGGGGACTTTCGTCAATCAAGACACCTGCCAAACCAACTGCCTGTTTCTGACCACCTGACAAATCTTGTGGGCGCTGATGTGCTAACGAAGTTAGACCTAAATTCTCCAACCAATAAGCCACTTTTTCCCGAATTAGTGCTGTTTCCACAGCATCATTTTCCAAGGCAAAGGCCACATCTTCCGCAACAGTTTGACCAATAAACTGACCATCTGTATCTTGAAGAATACTGGAAATAAGCAGAGAACGCTGGACAATACTTGAAGCTAGCAAATCCTGACCTTTGAACAAAAGTTCTCCCTGAATGTGGCCTTCATAAACATGGGGAACCAGACCATTGAGACATTGCCCTAACGTCGACTTTCCTGACCCCGAAGGTCCAATAATGGCTACTTTTTCCCCTTGTTGAATGGTCAGATTGATATCTTTCAAGGTCGGCTCTGCCTGACTCTGGTACTGAAAGGAAAATTTTTTAAACTGAATCAGTGGTTCCACCATGTCACTCCCTTTTTTCTTCCATTTTATCATAGTTTGGATGTCAAAAGGACAAAATTCACAAGGTGAATTTTGTCCTTTTGATTTATTCTTTGGTCAAGCTACCGGTCTTGACTTGGTTACGAGCATAGAGGCTTAGTAACAAGCTACCTGCGATGGCCACAGTTACTGAATTGGTCAAACCTGCAACGACTCCTTGGGCAAACACCTTGTTAACAGGTTCCTTATAAATCAGAATATCCCCGAGAGGAGCTACCAGTCCCCATAGGACTAGGTTGGCAATCACCTGAACCAGGTTAAAGGTTAGCAGCCCTTTTGAATCTAGCTTGCCTGATTGCAACTGCAAAGTCTTTCTTGCGTTTCCAACAATCAAGCCAAAAAGACCGGAAGCAAGCACCCAAGACCACCATGGTGATCCACCACGAAGCAAGTCCATATTTGCGTGGCCAATAAAGCCAACAAAAAAGCCAACGATGGGACCATAAATAATCGCCAATAGTGCTTGAATCGCGTACTGAAGTTGGATATAGGTATTCGGAATCGGGGTGGGAATACTAATTAGACCGACAACGATAAAGAGGGCCGCCCCCACACCAATCGCAACAACTTGTTTAATAGATAATTGTGACATTATACACTCCTAAATCTTTTTCAACTGAATAGACCACTGTGGCCCCACGCCAACATTATAGGCCTTGGAGAAAGAGCCCTGATTGATAGCTAAGCCTAGACGGTAAACCGAATTCACATAGAGGACTGGCTGCCCAATACGGACATCCGCAAAGGACTTACCGTAAACCACTTGGTTTTGGTAAACCAACATGTCATTGTTATAGATGGTGACTTCAAAGCGATCACCAAAGTCAGGCTCCAATTTTTGAAAGTCTTCCCGTTTGATTGAGGTCCAAAGGGAGCCAAAGCGTACATCCAAAATGTCGACAACACCTTGCACCCAGTCTGGGCCATGGGTGGTTTTGACGACCGGAATTTCCACAATGTGCTCCACACTTAGTTCCGGACCTACCTCTTCGAAAGTAATGTGACCGCTGGCTAATTTTGCCCCTGTATAAGCATAGACGTCACGTCCATGGAAAGTGTAAGAATGTTCTGTGTTGGCACGACGGTTGGATACCTCAGAAATTTCCCGTACCGCCACCACTTCATCCTTGATATAGGACAGGGTTCCATTATCTGGTGTCACAATATATTGATTGCGCTTAGTCAAAGCCACAACACTCTTGCGTTTGGAACCAACACCTGGATCCACAACCGACACAAAGGTTGTCCCCTCTGGCCAATAATCGATGGTTTGGAACAGGCGGTAGCTCGCTTCTTCAATATGATAAGGCGTGATATCATGCGTGAGATGATGAATATTCAAATCCCGTGCTTCTTCCAAAGCCACCCCAATCATGGCCGAAACCGCTCCATCCACTAAACCAAAATCCGATTGCAATACTAATAAGCGATCCATACATCCTCCCAGTGACTACTTTCTACTACTCCTCTATCCTACCAGATTTCCAATAAACACCCAAGACGAATTTTCTTATTGAGGCCATTAAATTTTTTTATGAAGAAAAAAACCAGGTGATTCGCATCACCTAGTCTTCACTAAGAATTCTACTTAGCCTGATAGCGCAATTGCCCATCCAAGTAAGTTTCTTGCAACTCTAGTTTAGGACTCCAGATCAAAAAGTCTGCGGCTGCACCAGATCGAATCTGACCACATTCTTGTTCGAGATGAAGTGACAGTGCAGGATTCAAGGTTGCCATTCGCAGCGCCTGCTCCGGATTGGCTAATCCCCAGTCCACTACATTTTTCACCCCATCCTTCAATTGAAGGATGGATCCAGCCAATGAGCCTGAATCTTTCAAACGAGCCGTTCCCTCTTGGACCACGACTGGGAAATCCCCTAGATGGTAATCCCCATCCGGCATCCCCCCTGCCCGCATACAATCAGTAATCAAAGCCACCTGATCCAAGCCCTTTTGATCCATCAAAATTTGGCAGGCACCTGGATGCACATGATGACCATCACAAATCAATTCCGCAAAGGTGTGCGGCAACTGATACATGGCTCCAACCATACCCAGCTCTCGATGGGTTAGGCCACGCATACCATTGTATGCGTGAACCCACACACTTGCTCCTGCTTGAACAGCCTTCCGAGCCTGATCAAAGGTGGCATTGGAATGCCCCAAAGCAACCGTAACCCCTTCCTGGGTCAAGGTTTCCACAAATTCTTCAACCCCATCCCGCTCAGGAGCAAGCGCAATTTTCTTAATTTGTCCCTGGGCTGCTTCTTGCCAATCCCTAAATTCTTCCAGACTCGGATCTTTCATATAGGCCGGATTTTGAGCTCCTTTGAACTCCTCTGTAAAGTACGGGCCCTCAAAATAAATCCCTTGGATTTTTGCTCCCTTGGCCTCTTTGTAGCGAGCCCCAATTTGTTCCGATACTTGGCGAAGATCCGCTGTATCTGCAGTCAGGGTTGTTGGAAGGAAACTCGTCACCCCAGTGCTAAGAAGCCCCTCACTCATGGTTGTTAGGACTCCATCAATGTCCTTATCCATGACATCGATCCCTCCAAACCCGTGAATATGGGTGTCGACAAGACCCGCACTTACCCAATAACCGGTGTAATCACGAATTTCCCCAGATTCTGGTCGCTCAGCCTGCCATTTGCCAAATCGACCATCCTTGATTTCTAAATAACCTGCTCCCTTTTTCTCATAGGGATAGAAAAAGGCATCTGCTTGAATATAGTAGTTCATCATCGATTCCTCCTTATAGTTATTATACACCTTGATGGAAAAAATGGAAATGGTCTAGACCGGTTTTTTCAAACATCACTCTCAAGCCAAAAAAGCTGCTACTACTAGGATGGAATAGGGTAAGAAAAAAAGACCACATCTCACAATATACTCTTTTAGTTTATCTTTTATTACTGTGTTAGCTCGTCTTGCCGTACTTCAGTAGTGTCTGCGACTCGCTGCCTTGTACTAAAAGCAAACTAAAAGAGTATATCAACAAAAAACCTCCAACCGAAACAGTTGGAGGGCTCATTCTATCGTCACTCATTCGAGAATAGGTTTCTATTAAAAATCTTCCTTGTTCAAATCCCGCAACATTTGATCGATTTTATTTCCATATTCAATGGATTCATCTTTGATAAAGGTCAAATCAGGGATTTTGTAGATGTGGAGTTGGCGACCTAATTCCCGTTTGATGGTTCCGGTCGCTTTTTCCAATCCGATTTGCGCTTTTTGGTTATCAGATGCCAGATCACTCATAATGCTGTAGTAAACCTTGGCAAGGGAGAGATCACCGGTCATTTGAACATCAGTGATGGTTACGCCTTGGATACGGGGGTCACGAACCTTCTTCTGAAGGATTTCGTTGACTTCCCGTTTGATTTCCATAGCGACCCGGTCTGTACGAATTGAATTTGCCATGAGGGCCTCCCTCTTAGTGTTTAATTTCTTCCATGACGTAAGCTTCGATGATATCGTCGACCTTAATGTCATTGTAGTTTTCAACCATGAGACCACCTTCACGGCCGTTGGTTACTTCTTTTACATCGTCCTTGAAGTGTTTCAAGCTTGCCAATTCACCGTCGTAGATTACAACATCTTGGCGAATAACGCGAACGTTCGAATCACGGGTAATTTTACCACGCAAGACCATAAATCCACCAATTGTACCAACTTTTGATACCTTGAAGGTCTCACGGATAACAGCTTCCCCAATAACTTTTTCTTCAAATTCAGGATCAAGAAGTCCCTTCATCGCATCTTCGACTTCTTCAATAACCTTGTAGATAATGCTGTGTTGACGAATTTCAACACCGTCGGTTTCTGCTTGTTGGCGAGCTTGTGGAGTAGGGCGAACGTTAAAGCCGATAATGATGGCATTTGAAGCTTCTGCCAACGTAATATCAGACTCGTTAATAGCCCCTACCGCAGAGTGAACGATGGTTACTTTCACGCCTTCAACTTCAATTTTTTGAAGCGAGGCCGCGAGGGCTTCAACAGAACCTTGTACGTCTGCTTTGATGATGACATTAACAGACTTAACTTCACCGGCTTTAAGGGTATCGAAGAGATTTTCCAAGCTAACACGGGTTGTGTTTTGACGTTGTTGGAGAAGAGCTCGTTTGGCACGTTCTTCACCAGCCGCACGCGCAGCTTTTTCGTCTTCGTAAACCGCGAAGTGGTCACCCGCCATTGGGGTTTCATTCAAACCAGTAATGGATACCGGTGTTGATGGACTAGCGACCTTAACCCGACGACCGAGGTCGTTGGTCATAGCACGAACCCGTCCAAAAGTATTACCGACAACAATCGGATCCTGGACGTTTAGGGTTCCTTGTTGAACCAAAAGCGTTGCGACAGCCCCTTTACCTTTATCCAATTGAGCTTCGATAACAGTACCGATGGCACGAACAGTTGGGTCTGCTTTCAATTCCTGGATTTCAGCAACCAAGAGGACCGTTTCCAAAAGCTCATCAATGTTTTGGTTGAATTTAGCTGAGATTTCTACAAACTCAGAGTCACCACCCCAAGCTGTTGACATAACGCCATGCTCTGCCAATTCACCGATGACGCGCTCTGGATTTGCACCTGGTTTATCAATTTTGTTAATCGCAACAATGATTGGAACATTAGCGGCTTTAGAGTGATTGATGGCCTCGATCGTTTGTGGCATAACACCGTCATCGGCTGCCACAACCAAGATGGTAATATCCGTTACAGACGCTCCACGAGCCCGCATACTGGTAAAGGCCGCGTGTCCAGGTGTGTCCAGGAAGGTAATCTTCTTACCGTTTTCTTCAATTTGGTAGGCACCAATGTGTTGGGTAATTCCCCCAGCTTCTCCTGTTGCGACACGAGAATTGCGAAGGGTATCCAAGAGAGTTGTTTTACCATGGTCAACGTGTCCCATGATGGTAACCACTGGTGGGCGCTCAACCATTTCCTCTTCGTTAAGATATTCTTCATCCACGAAGAAGCGTTCGATATCAGCATTATCGACTTGAACCTTCTCTTTGGCTTCAATTCCATAATCAACCATCAAGAGTTCGATGGTATCCCCATCAAGAGATTGGTTCTGGGTCGCCATAATGCCCATCATAAAGAGCTTCTTAACAATTTCTGCTGGTTCACGTTTAATCCGTTTTGCAATGTCCGCAACAGTCATGCCGGCAGTGTATTCAAATTCTTTCGGAAGTTCGTGGAACTTACGTTCAGTAACCGGTTTTGGTGCCTGATTCTTACCACGTTGGTTCTTCCCTTTGTTTTTGTTTTTATTCCAATTACTATTTCTTTGATTTCTCACTTGATTCTGGTTATTTCGATTTCTATTTGCTTGCTTGCGTGGACCATCTTCATGCTCGTTGTCACGGCGTTTATCCGGTCTCGCTTGTTTTTTACGACGATTATCTGGGGCTGGTGCTGCCGCCACAGGCGCTTGGAAAGCAACTGGTTCAGGAGCTGGAGCCGCTGTTACTTGGGCTGCTGCTTCTTGTTTCGCTTCCTTCCGGCGCTTTGCCTGCTCCTCTTGAGCTTGGCGTTGGGCCTGAGCTTCCTTGAAGCGGGATTCACTGTTCCGTGCATATTCCGCATTTTGTTCAGCTTTCAAAGCTGCCGCACGCGCCTTGAAGTCCAGACGCGGACCCGTTTGCTGGGTATTTCGATCTTGGCGACGATGTTGATCACGATTCCCACGATTGCGGTTTTGATCGCGACCATTTCCTTGCCGCTGACGATCCCGGTCGCGGTCGCGGAAATTTTGTCCTCGACCTCGGCCATCCTGGCCATTGCGACGTTCCTGATTTCCCCGATTGTTCTTGCGACGCTCAGCGTCCGCCTTAGCTTTGGCCTCACGCTCGGCTTTAAAGTTCCGGTTTTGGGGTCGGCTACTTTGGGCTTTTGCAGGCTCAGAAGCTGGGGCTGGTTTGCTTTTCGGGCTTTCCTTTGGCGCTGCAGCCTTTGGAGACTGAAAACTTTTTTTAATGCGATTAGCTACATCCGCTTCGACAGAAGAAGCATGGCTCTTCACTTCAATCCCCAATTCCTTAGCTCGATGAACAATTTCTTTACTTTCTTTACCAAGTTCCTTGGCAATTTCATACAAACGTTTTTTAGACATCTACATGCCTCCATTTCTAGCTCATAATGGACCTCATTTTTTTTGCAAATCCGGAGTCGACCACACTGAGCACCTTCCGTTGGCGCCCGATGGCCAGACTCAATTCTTGGGTTGAAAATTGATCGACTACTGTTTTTTTATAGTAGCGACCTTTATCCTCAATGGTCTTACGAAGATTAGGGCCAGCATCTTGTGCCAAAAACACTAATTGTGCTTGATTACTTTGAATGCTTTTTATGACTAAATCTTCACCGGAAACGAGCTTACCTGCTCGCTGGGCCAGACCTAAAAGGTTTAACAACTGTTCTTCCTTATTCAAGTCCTAACTCTCTTCGTTTCAATTTGCGATCAACAAAAGCGATCAGTTCATCGTAAAATTCTTCGGGAATTTCCTGACGAAAACTGCGATCAAAGACCCTTCTTTTCTTAGCCTGGGCTGCTTCTTCATTATCAAGCTTAATATAAGCCCCCCGACCATTGGCCTTACCAGTTGGATCAATGCTGACCTGACCATCCTTGGTTCGAACGATCCGCAGCAAATCACGCTTGTCAATCACTTCTCCGGAGACAAGGGACTTCCTCAAGGGAATCTTTCTTACTTTGGTCATCTTCTTTCCTATTCGTCGTCACTATTTTCAGCAGCTGCTTCCTCCGCAAGGAGTTCTGCTGACTCCCCCTCGAAGACCTCTTCTTCAAGAGCTACCAATTCTTCCGCTTCCTGTACTTCAACAACCAGTTCGGTCTCAAGGACTTCTTCCTCAGCCTCCACTAGTGCGGCCTCTTCCATGGCCTCGAACTCTGATGCTGATTTAATGTCAATCTTAAAGCCAGTCAGACGAGCTGCTAAGCGGACATTTTGACCACGACGACCAATGGCCAAGGACAATTTGTCATCTGGTACAACCACCAAGGCCCGTTTGCTGTCTTCTTCATCAAAAATAACTTGATCCACTTCAGCAGGTGCCAGTGCATTGTAAATAAACTCAGCTGGATCACTGACCCATTCGATCACATCAATGTTTTCCTCAGTCGGAATCCATTTTTCCAATTTAGCATCGTAACGGGCAGGGCGGAACTTGCTAGTGATCTTCTTAATATTGCTTCCACCACGACCTACGATCGTTCCAATAGCATCCACATTAGGATTGTGACTCCGAACAGCAACCTTAGTCCGGTCTCCGGCCTCACGAGAGACGGCCATAATCTCCACTATCCCATCGTAAACTTCTGGAATTTCTTGCTCCATCAAGCGTTTAATCATCTGCGCGTGGCTACGGCTAACGTAAACATTGACACCTTTAGGGTTGTCTTCAACCTTATCCACATAGACTTCAATGCGATCGTGAGAAGCGAAGACTTCCCCAGGAACCTGGTCCTTACGAGACATTTGTGCCTCAATGCTTCCCAAATTGATGTAGATGAAACGGGCATCAAAACGCTCCACGGTACCACTCATAATCTCATTCTCATGCTCTTTATAGGTGTTATAAGTGATCAAGCGCGTTTGCTTACGCATTTTTTCCATAATGGTCTGCTTTGCAGACTGGGCAGCCACTCGACCAAATTCTGTTGGAGACTCTTCAAACTTGATTTTGTCTCCAAGCTCATAGGCAGCATTAATGGCCAATGCATCTTTGAGGCTGATTTCCAAACGGCTATCAAAGACCTCATCTACGACTTCCCGAACAGTGTAAACCCGGAAATCGGCTTTCTTTTCATCGAATTCGATATGGACACTGTCAGCTTGGCCATAGCGACGGCGATAGGCAGATCGAAGAGACTCAATGACCGCATCTACGATATCTTCCTTCTTAATCCCCTTGTCTTCTTCAAGGATGCGGAAAGCTTCCGCCATTTCTTTACTCATGCGTTACTTGCTTTTGGTTCCCCAAAAGCTCCTTTCTTTTAAACTAAAATTTTACAGCTAAACGGGCTTTTGAAACCAATTGATAAGGAATCTCCACCTGCTTCTTCCGAGTTTTATCCATGTATTCCATTTGCAAGTTCTCCCCATCAAAAGACAAAAGATCCCCTTCAATCTGCTTTTTCTTATCAATTGCTTGATACAGACCGACATGGATGTAAGAACCAACTGCAGCCTCCAGTGCTTCCGGCGTCTTCAAAGGCCGCTCTAATCCAGGACTAGACACTTCCAAGTAATAATTCTCGGGGAAGGGATCCGGTTCAATAGTATCCAGGAGCGGACTAATCAGGTCTGTCAAATCAGCCGTATCTTCAACTGTGATCCCTTCCGGCTTATCCACAAACACACTCAAGACCATGTCTCCGCCCAGCTTGGCATACTCCACGTCCACCAATTCAAAGGGCTCTGGAATCTGACCTTCCAACACCTGGTTCACCTGTTCAACAATCGTTGCGATAAGAACACCTCCTTTTTCTACAAACAAGAGGCGAAGATTTCTCTTCGCCCCCTTTCACATTTCTTTATTCTGTTTAAATTATACCATAGAAATTCCCAAAAGCAAGAATTTTACCAGCAGAAAGAACGTTTTCTGTTCCCTTATTCTGGGAAATGCGCTTCCAAACGGTAGATGACCTGTCCTTTACTAGAAAACTTCTCTTCATATTCTGTCCGGACATTGCCCTCAATTTCACTGGCGTGAAGATCCAACCAGACACCATCCAAAATCATGCCAAATTGTGACATGGATACCAGACTATATTCGAACAAGCCCCGGTTGTCGGTCTTGAAATGGATTTCTCCTTGGCTTGGTAAAATGGCTTGATAGGTTTCCAAGAAAGACTTGTAGGTTAAACGTCGCTTTTCATGGCGTTTCTTTGGCCAAGGATCTGAGAAATTCAAATACAAGCGCTGGATTTCACCAGGCTCAAAATAATTGGTCAAAGAATCTCCATCCACCCATAGGAGGCGGATATTTGGAACACCGGTTGCCAACACCTTATCCAAAGCGTAACTGAGAACCGATTTTTGAATATCAATCCCAATAAAGTTAATATCTGGATGATTCTTGGCCATCCCTGATACAAACTGCCCCTTCCCAGAACCAACTTCAATGTAGATGGGGTTGTCATTCCCAAAAATGTGCCGCCAATTCCCCTTGGCACTCTCCGGCTCCAAGACCACATACTCTGGGTGCGCTTCTAGTAGCTCCGTCGCACCTTTTCGATTTCGAACTCTCATATTCCCTTTCCAAAGCGTGTCCGGAAATTCCGCAAAGCGTAAATTTCCCGGTTTGCATTTTCCATATCTGAATTGGCATAGTACTTGCCAATTTGATCTAGGTATGAAAACTGGGCATACCAGTATAGCTTTTTCAATACCTTTTCATTATAACGGTAGCCATAGTAGACCAGCCACTCTTGCCAACGAGCTTCCGGAATATAGTGACTCAAAATATGCGCCACATCAAACATCCGATCCGTCAACCGCACAGAGTCCCAATCCACCAAATAAATTAGACCACTGTCTGTTTCAATCCAATTGCTGTGGCGGACATCCCCATGTACAATTGTTGCATGATCCTCACGAAAACCAGGAGCACTGGTCCGCAAATCATCCACCACCTCTTGCAAGAATTGGTTCCGTCGCAAGTTTGCATGGACCGACTCCCGCCATGAATTCAACAAATCAATCGGCGTTTCCAACTGCTGACCTAAACTAGTCAGCTGAACCATCAAATGCCGTGACCTGTGAAGACGCGTCAAAATATTGATAATCTGCTTCTTCCCCATCTCCCCAGGCGTCAAAATTTTACCGTTTAACCAGCGCTGAAGTGTCAAAACCTGACCATCCGGCAATCGTTTACTCGACAACAGCTGAGGAGCAATCTGCTCTTGAGCCAGACCCGCCAAAATCGGACTTGTATTCAACTTGGCAAAAACCACTCGCCCATCATCGTAGGTTCCCTTAAAGGCATTCCCACTTTTTCCAGCAAGAGGCGTCAAGGTTAATTCTTGATCCATCCCTTCCATATTTTCCTCCTTGAAAAAATCTTCTTCATTCTATTATTTTTAGACATCCGCGTCAACTAATCCTCTTAATTTATAAGGAATGTAAAGCCAAAGAAGAGCAATCATGGCAAGCAAAAAAATCCCAGCTTCTAAAAAGGCTCCTCTGCTCAACAGAACCAGCAAAGACAAAAGCAGACTAAAGGTCCCCAACTGAAACTGCAAGAGCCGACGAAGTCCGGCCGCCTTGGACGCAACACCGTACGGAAATAGCTCTGTCATTACCTGACCATTCTGACTATGAAACAAAGCCAGCAACTGGAAATACAAGAGATAATTCGCCACAAAGGCCAAACCAGCCGCTAACCAACCTTGAGGAACAAAGATAAGAGCCAGCAAAGCCAAGATCTGCAACCGCAGCCAAACCCCATAATAAGGCCCCTTCCGCAAAAAAGACCGTAAAAAGAGACTATACCATGGATTAGACTGCCCCCGCTCTAAGATTGGAAGGAAGGGATTCCAATAAGCCCGCATCCGCACGCGCTCTTCAATTCCCTTAACCTGAGTAAAAAGCGAGAAAAAGCGTAAAATTCCTTGCGTCCGCCCCTGCTCTTCTTCAATCCAAAAAGTCCAGTCCACAGGTCCCGCCTGCCTCAAGACCCGATAACGCCGCTGCAGCAAAATCTGCTGCAGCAAGGCGCCCAAACCAAATGCCACTAAGGCTGGCCACCAAGAACCATAGGCAACCCACCACAGGGGTAGGAATGCTGCAAAAATGAGGACGGCCCGCAGAATCTGACTCTTTGAAGTCCGTCTGTAAACCAACTGCAACCATTGCTTGACTGCTTCCTCCTGCACCAACAGAAAATACTCATCCCCCCTGCGCATATAGGTCGCCATACGCATGGGCCAAAAAGCGAAGAGAGAAAAGACAGGTACGAACCAGGCTAAGCCAACTTGATAAGGCCTCGGCTCCACCAAAATCTCCCTGTATTGGGTTAGGGCTAGGCCTAATAAAAGAAAAAGAAAAAGAACAAAATGGTCATTGAAAACATAACGGGCATAGCCCACCAGCTCTCCTCGAAACTTTTTTCGCCGTCGCCGAAATAAATCACGCATGCGCTTCCTCCTGGGTAACCTTCAGGTAGATATCGTGAAGGCTCTGTCCTGGCATCTGAAATTGTTCTTGAATCGCTGCTAGACTCCCCTCAGCTAGCACTTGACCTTGGTGGAGGAGGATGTAGCGATCACAAACCCTTTCGGCTGTATCTAAGACGTGGGTAGACATCAAAACTCCCTTCCCTTTTTTTCTTTCTTCCAAAAGAAAATTTAGAAGATCTTCAATGGCTAGAGGATCTAAACCCAAAAAGGGTTCATCCACAATGTATAGGTCCGGTTCCACAAGAATCGCACACAAGATCATAACCTTCTGTTTCATTCCCTTAGAGAATTCGGCAGGCAACCAATCCAGACGTTGATCTAGACGAAATCGCTGAAGATAAGGTTGAAGTCGCTCCAAGGCTTGGTCCAAATCCTTGTCATAGGCCATAGCTACAATCTCCAGATGCTCCCGCAGGGTTAATTCCTCATAGAGCATGGGACTTTCTGGAATATAACCAATTTTCTTGCGATAAGCTACCGCATCCGTTTGAAGCTGCTGGCCCTCCAACAAAATTTCTCCCGAATAGGGATGCAAAAAACCAATAATTTCTTTAATCGTTGTTGATTTTCCCGCTCCATTCAAGCCAATTAGACCCACAATTTCATGGTTTTGAACGGAAAAACTCACATCTTTTAAGACAGGAAGATTAAAATACCCTCCTGTTATGTGATTCACTTCTAACATAAATCCTCCATTTTTGCTATACTTAGGAGAGTAAGCTAGGAGATGTTAAGACTCCTAAGCTTTCTTTCAATCACAACCATTATATCAAATGGCAAGAGAGAAAAGGAGGAAAAGATGGACTGTCTTTTTTGTAAAATCGTTGCCGGAGAAATCCCGGCCAGTAAAATCTATGAAGACGAGCACATTTTGGCTTTTTTGGATATTTCCCAAACAACCCCAGGCCACACGTTAATTATCCCCAAAAAGCATTACCGTAATATTCTCGACTTAGACCCACAGGTAGCTCAGGATCTTTTTGGACAAGTACCTGCCTTGGCCCGTCGTTTGAAAAATGCTGTTGGCGCCCAAGGAATCAATGTGCTCAACAACAGTGAAGAAGCTGCTGGCCAAACAGTCTTCCATACCCATGTTCACTTACTCCCTCGGTTTGAGACTGGAGACGGTCTAGAGATTCAATTCCAGACCCAGGAACCGGACTTTGAGCACCTAGCGCAGCTAGCCCAGAAAATCCGGGAAACCCAGGAGGAAGCCTCATGAGTTTGATTTCAACCATCCTATTTTTGAGTGCCGCAAAATCTTCCTACGAACTGGTTCTAAACCGTAAGGAGTTAATCGCCAACGCCAAAGAAGTGGCTAAAGAAACTAGTCGTATCAACACTCTCCAGGCTCAACTTAAAGACCAACTGCAAATCCTTCAACAGGAAGCCCAAAAAGTCGCTCCTCTTGCCAAGGATCTTGCCTATAAAACACAGGCCTTTGGGTTGGAAGCCCAAGCTAGAGCCGAACAAATTCAAGCACAGATGGAGCAAGCCCAAGCGCGCGTAGATGAACTCAAAACGAAAACAGACTCAAAAAAATCCTAGTATGGTCTTTTAGTTTACTTTTAGTACAAAGCAGCGAGTCGTAGACAGTACTGAAGTACGGCAAGACGAGCTAACACAGTAATAAAAGATAAACTAAAAGAGTATATTGCTTTTTTCAATTGAGGATGTCTGTTATTGATCTGCCAAATCCATTTTGACCTCCGATTTAAACGAAATCGGAATAGCTAATACAACCCCCGTGATTTTTCCAGAAGAACCTTCCTCAAACACAACTGTTTGGTTATTCTTCACGAGAACTGTCACAGGGGTTTCTCTCGTTCCCAGAAAGGTTGTCATGCCCCTTTTTCAACGCACTTTAAAACTTACCCTAGCCACCTGCCTAGCCGCTTTTCTAGCCAGTTTTCTCGGAGCTAATTATGCCATTACAGCTGGCATCATCGCCATCCTCAGTGTATCAGAAACTCGTAGGACCACTTTCAAACTAGCCTATCAACGTTTTCTTTCGTCCCTCCTAGCACTCATCCTGGGGAGCCTGGTTTTTTCTTTTCTCGGATTCCATATTTGGTCTCTCGCTCCATTCTTATTGCTCTACATCCCACTGGCATATCGCTTTCGCCTCGAAATCGGAATCACTCCTAGTACCGTTTTAGTCACCCATTTACTTCTAGAACAGAGCATTGCCCCTTCTCTTTTAGCCAATGAAATCCTCATATTCTTAATCGGGAGCCTTTCAGCCCTCCTCGTTATTCTCTACATACCCGATCGCCAACAGGAGTTGGATCACTACCATGATCAGGTGGAGGAACTGCTCCGCAGTATCCTCAACCGCTTTGTCTATTTTCTTAGAAGCGGGGATGGGAGGAACGACGCCAAACTGGTCCGTACCCTGGATGATGAACTCCACCAAGCGCTGGAAATCGCCTATCTAGATCAATCAGACCAAATCCTTAACAAAAACTACTACCACGTGGCCTACTTTGAAATGCGGCAGGCTCAAAATTATATCCTGCAAGATATGGCACGCAATATCAACAGTTGCCAACTCTCTGTCCAAGAAAGCCAAATTCTAGCGGACCTCTTCCAAGACGTCGCAGATCAACTCAGTCAACTGAACCCAGCACAGGACTTGCTTGATCAGATTGAAAACTATCTGGAAACCTTCCGCAAACGCCCTCTACCACAATCCAGGGAAGAATTTGAAACCCGTGCTGTCTTACTCCAGCTTCTCAAGGACCTCCAACAATTTGTCCAATTAAAAGTGGACTTTGCCAGCCAATATCCAAAACAAGTACCAAAAAAGTAGCTCGCTAATTGCTGAGCTACTTTTTTGATTATTCAACAACTGGTTGGGGCTCGACGTATTCAGGTGTGATTCCTCCACCATTTAATTCATCGAGGGTAACCGCATTGGTTTTCAGTTTATCGAGGGTTTCTAAGCCAAGAGAAGTCCGTAATTTATTTTGCATTTCTAAGATGTGGTCTGATTCCACAATCTGATAGCTACCGCCATCTGCAAGGGTTGCATCTTCTCCTCGGAGTTGTTCTTGCTTCATATTCCGGAAGGCGTCTTGGTAGGCCAAGAGTTTTGGAATACTGTTGGAAGAAAGGTCAATGCTGGTCTGCATATTGTTGCTGACGGCACCGAGGATTTCTTTATAGTGACTGACACTATTAAGGCTGAGCACTTTTTGCACAACTTTTTGAATCACTTCCCGTTGGCGTTTTTGACGGCCATAGTCACCCTCAGGATCTTGGTACCGCATCCGGGCATAAACCAGCGCTTGATCTCCATTGATGTGTTGTTTCCCTGGTTTGACGGTAGCGGTATATTCAGGTTCTTGCTCCTCAATGGAGATTGGGAAGTCAAAGGTGTTGTTCACTTCAATCCCACCAACTGCGTCCACCAGCTCCACCAAACCCTGCATATTGATCATGACATAGTGGTCGATGGTAATATTCATCAGGGACTCAATGGTCGGGATTGCCAATTCGGCACCGCCCATAGCGTAGGCCGCATTCAGTTTGGCCTCCATCACCTCGCCTTTTTGCGAAATCTTGGTCAAGATATCCCGCTCTAAACTCATCATCGTTGTTTGATTGGTATCTGGATTAACCGTCACCAAAAGCATGGTATCACTATTTCCTTCCCAAGGATCTGACCGAGAACCACTTCCCGTATCTACCCCCATTAAGAGCATGGTCATGGGTTCTGCATTTTCAATAACATCGGATTGCCGTCCAAAATTCTGAAAGGTTTTCGCTAACTGACCCGTTGATTGGAAGTAAATGGTTCCCGCATAGGTTCCTATCCCCACCAAGGTAACTAAGAGTAACGATAAAAACAATTTAATATTCTTCTTAAACATGATTTTCCCTATCTATCAAGAGGCCCATGAGAAGGACCGTTTCATAAGATCCGTCCTCTAGCCGGATTGCTTCCTCCTGCCGCCCCTCATATGAAAAACCGAATTTCTCATAAAGCGCACGCGCAGCCTGATTTCTTTCTTGGACATTTAAGGTTAAACGCCGAAGGGATGGGGTTTCTGCCAACCAGTCAAAGACCAGTTCAAAGAGCATGCCCCCGACCCCATGACCCCAATAAGCCTGCCCAACAGCCACAAACACCTCTCCCACATGACTCATGCGCGGATTGGCATCTGTGGACAAATGTAAGATACCAATCACTTCTTGGTCCAAACGGGCTAACAAGAAGAGACGTGATGGATGATTGGCACTTGATTCCAAATAGTCAGCCAACTGATCTTGCGACAAATCTAAGCCCCCAGGTTCCAAACTGGTCAAATCACTCTCACTCGCCACCTGCTTGAAAAATTCTAGTAACTCACCGGCGTCTGAGTCCTGAGCCTCCTCAATCGTCAACTCATGCGAGGTCATGGATCCACTCCTCTAACAACTCTTGGCTACGCGAGCCAACCGCATAGGAATCCAAGTTACGCCCCTGGTCCGCATGAGACAAGGTCAACTGGAGATAATCCTCCGGTAAAGCCTGCTCCAAAAGTTCACCCCACTCAATGACAGTCACCCCTTCCCCGAAAAGAAAGGCATCGAGGTCAATCGAATCTGGATCTCCATCTATCCGATAAACATCCAGGTGGTAAAGAGGCAAGCGCCCCTCATATTCACGAACAATCGTGTAGGTAGGACTCTTGATCATTTGATCAATCCCCAAGCCCCGCGCAATCCCTTTGGTAAAAGTCGTTTTTCCTGCCCCAAGATCTCCTGACAAGACCAGAACGTCTCCCTTCTCCAGTAGGGCACCTAATTTTTCGCCCCAGTTGATCAGGGTTTCTTCATTTTGAATTTTCATCATAGTTTCCATTATAGCAAATTCCCCTCTTACTTCCTACCGCGAACCCAATCATCCGCGAGTAAAAAAAGGCACATGAATTGCAAGGTGGTAAATCCAAGTACAAAAACACTGTGCTCCCAACTAAAGACATCCAAAAATGTCTGGACTACCAACTGCGGGCGCGTAAAGACGTCCCACGAATTTAAGCGAGGATACCGCCCCATGGTAATGGCGATACTAGAGAGTCCTGCCAAACCAAAGGTCGCAACTCCCTCCTGCCAGGGCTTGAGTTTCCAGTGGGAACGAATTAAGCGCCAACTTTCGATGCCCGTTAGAACGCCAAAGAAAATGGCGAAGACAAAGGCAAAAAAGAGCTTCTGGTTGGCTCGATTGTAGAGAACATCCCCCACCCAATGCATGTGCACCAAATCCGTCACCATGTAAAAGGTGTTTGGGAAAAATAGAAGCCAAAGCAGGGCAGAGGCCCATCGCAACAGGCGGTTTTGGGTCACTTTTGAAAACAGGGCAAAGTCTAGGGCTGTCAAGGCCAAAAACATATTCCAGGTTAGGTTGGGGCCTTCTTGCTGTAGGAGCGTGAGGACCCCGAAGATGCCTATAAAGGCTAGATGATACATGATAAAAATACGTTTATACATAGCGCCTCCCAATTTCGTCTTCTCAGTTTACCATGAAAATCCTAAAATTTGCTATACTGGGTAAAAGCACAAAACTGGAGCATGTATGGATACAAGTAAAATTATTGCCCTCGATCTCGACGGGACCCTCTTAAATGATCAACAACAAATTTCCTCTAAAAGTCAGGACGTTCTCAAAAAGATTCAGGACCAAGGGCACAAAATCATCATTACGACCGGTCGTCCTTACCGATCAGCCCTCCCCTACTACCAACAATTGGAACTAGAGACACCCCTTATCACCTTTAATGGAGCTTTGACGACACTTCCCGGGAAAAAATGGGTTCATGAAAAAGAATATACCATCGACAAGTCCTACTTGGTCGACTTGGTCGACCGTCAAGAGGAAGTCCAGGCTGACTTCATTGTTAGTGAATACCGTAAGAAATTCTTTGTCCACCAACAAGATGTCAGCAGCCTGGATCCACAATTACTAGGGGTGGACAAAATCACAGCACAACACCAGCTGATTCCACAAAAAATCACCAAGAACCCCAATGCCATCCTTTTTCAAACCCGCTTTAAAGACAGCGATGGCCTGGCCCAAGAATTGATGAACTATTATCAGGGGGAAATGACCGTCAGTTCCTGGGGTGGACCCTACAATATCCTCGAGTGCACCCCTAAAGGGGTGCATAAGGCCAGAGCCCTTAAGTACCTCTTAGACCTTTACCAAAAACAACCAGCTGAGTTGATTGCTTTCGGTGATCAACTCAATGACAAGGAAATGTTGGCTTTTGCTGGAACTGGTTATGCTATGCAAAATGCCAACACCAAACTAATAGACTATGCCGACCAACAAATCCAATGGACTAACCAAGAAGACGGAGTCGCTCAACAGTTAGGACAACTCTTCCTATAAAATCGAATACTTCCTTCGTAAAGCAGAGGCTGGGCAAAAACTAGCCAATAATTGAAAAATCACAGATAATTTGTACTTGGTTTTCGCCAAAAGATACAAATTTGTCTGTGATTTTTCTTTATCTTTTTCATATTGGACTAACCTCTTAGTCAATTTTGTAAGATTCATGCTCATTAAGAGGAGTCCTAACTCTGTTTCCACATTTTGATTTCCTCGAACATGAACTCGGCGCACGCCAA
>NZ_JAEMED010000026.1 GCF_016458205.1 Streptococcus sp. 121
GATATGCAGGAGTTAAATAAGCTTCTTGGAATTGACTGGACAAAGGGAGTTGTGAAGTTCGAGGAATTAAGAAATTATGCTAGAGGTTCATATACAACACGAAAATAATTAAAAAAGATAGCCAAACTCCTTGTCCCCCAAGGGGTTAGCTATCTTTTGTCTTTTTTAAAGTGATAAACTCGGGACTCTAGCTCGCGTTCTATACGTGCTCTTCCTGTTACTGACAGATGGATGGGCCCTATTTCTTTATATCCTTCTCTCTGCGATCCTGCCTTATAAAGAAGATTTGATTGAATATGATGAAGAAGTGACCTACAGGGATGGTCGTCGCCGCAAGACTGCGGAACCGATTGAGGAAGACGACTGGACATGGTAGGTCAGAAGGTCGAGACTGGGCGCTGCCCAGTCTTTCTTTTTAGGAAAAGGAAAAATTGTCAGAGGGCTTCTGAGATGCTATAATAAGGGAAAGAAAAGAGGAGGTTGCCATGGCTGTCAAAGTAAGAGAAGTGATGGAAAAGGTTCGCCTGGAACATATTTATGGTCCAGAAAAACTGCTGGAAAAACCGATTTTGACAGGGGATATTTCAAGGCCTGGACTGGAAATTACGGGTTATTTTGATTATTATTCCCCAGAACGCATTCAATTGATTGGGATGAAGGAGTGGTCCTATCTGGGTCACATGACAGCTCACAACCGTTACCAAGTTTTGAAGAATATGCTGCGGGATGAGACACCAGTAGTGATTGTAGCACGTGGTTTACGAATTCCGGATGAGCTCTTGATTGTGGCTGAAGAAAACCAGGTGCCTGTTCTGCGCTCGACCACGGCGACCAGTCGCCTATCCGGTGAGTTGTCCAGTTACTTGGATTCCCGACTAGCTGAACGGACCAGTGTCCACGGAGTCCTCATGGATATCTATGGCATGGGTGTGCTGATACAAGGAGATTCTGGTATCGGTAAAAGTGAGACAGCCTTAGAGTTGGTCAAACGGGGCCATCGTCTGGTTGCGGATGATCGGGTAGATATTTATCCGCGGGATGAAATGACCCTCTGGGGGGAGCCAGCTGAGATCCTCCGTCACCTCTTGGAAATCCGGGGTGTGGGGATTATCGATATCATGAGTCTTTACGGGGCTAGCGCGGTCAAAGATTCTTCCCAGGTCCAATTGTCTGTCTACTTGGAAAACTTTGACATCAATAAGCAATTTGATCGCCTGGGAAATAATCCAGAAGAATTTGAGGTAGGAGGCGTTCGCATCCCCCGGATTCGAATTCCCGTTAAAACCGGTCGCAATATCTCGGTGGTCATCGAGGCAGCAGCCATGAACTACCGGGCTAAAGAAATGGGCTATGATGCGACCAAGACCTTTGAGAACCGTTTGACCCAATTGATTGCGAAAAACGAGGAGGAAGAAGCCAATGAATCCCATAGCCATTGAGCTGGGCCCCTTTAGCATTCGCTGGTATGCCATCTTTATCATTAGTGGCTTAGCCCTAGCGGTTCTCTTGTCCATGCGGGAGGCCAAGTACAAAAATTGGGATCCAGACCTGATTTTAGACTTTGTCCTCTGGGGCTTCCCAATTGGAATTATCGGAGCTCGGATCTATTATGTTCTCTTCCAATGGTCTTATTACCAAGAACATCCAGAGGAAATGTTAGCCATCTGGAATGGAGGGATTGCCATTTATGGTGGCCTGATTGCTGGGGGGCTCTTCCTGATTTGGTATGCCCGCCGCAACCTTTTATCCCCTTGGACTTTTTTAGATATCGTAGCGCCAGGGGTTCTGATTGCGCAGTCCCTAGGTCGTTGGGGCAACTTTGCCAACCAAGAAGCCTATGGAGCTGTGGTTGAGAATCTGGACTACCTCCCTCAATTTATTCAGAACCAGATGTTTATCGAAGGCGCCTATCGCCAGCCCACCTTCCTGATGGAATCCATTTGGACGGCCTTGGGCTTCCTTATCCTCATTAGTCTGCGCCACCGCCCTCGATTATTTAAAGAAGGTGAATTAGCCCTCTTTTATCTCATTTGGTACGGAACAGGTCGTTTCTTCATAGAAGGCTTACGGACCGATAGCTTGCTCTTAGGACCCTTGCGCGTGTCGCAAATCCTATCTCTCATCTTGGTAATCCTTGGCTTCAGCCTCTGGATTTACCGCCGCAAAAATAGAAACCTCGCTTGGTATCAAGCAGAAAAGTGAAGGAGTTTGTATGGTAGAAATTGCTTTTAGTCTTGTAGGCTTGGCCCTCGCCGTCTTTTTCGTCTATTTGACTATTTTTATTCATAAATTGGGAAAAACGGTCGATGAAACCAATCGAACGATTAAGTTGCTCACAACGGATGTCAATGTTAGCTTGTATCAGGTGAATGAACTCATGGCCAAGGTCAATGTGCTAACTGATGACGTCTCTGGTAAGATGGAAACCATCAATCCCCTCTTTGTGGCTGTTGCTGACCTGTCTGAGACGGTCTCAGACCTGAACAACTCTGCCCGCAATCTGGGCGACAAAGCTGTTGCTACAGGTGGAGGAGTCAGTTCTGCCCTCAGCCGGACCCTCTTGCGCACAGCCCTTTCGGGACTCGGATCAAAAAAGAAAGCAGGTAACTAACCATGGGTAAATTGTCATCACTTTTATTAGGAGCCGCTACCGGCGCTGCCGCAGCCCTTTTTGTCCAAAGTAAAAAAGGACAAAAAGTCGCACAACAAGCCAAAGATTGGTATGCTGATTATCAGGCTGATCCAGAAGCTACCAAAGAAAAAGTCAGCCAAGCCGCTGCGGATTTGGGACAAAACGTAGCCCAACGCTACGACGAATTCAAGTCAGGTGTCCAATCCGGTGATATCACCGTCCAGTCTGTGATGGACGATGTTAAAGCCTTCTCCGAAAAACAAGTGGAAACCTTGACCGAAAAATTCGGAACCAAGGAAGAAGTTGTAGCCAAGGTCAAAAAAGCTGTGACCCCAGAAGAGGAAATCATCATTGACATGGATGAGGAAGCCGATATCGTTGAGGAAGAAAAACCCCTCAAGACCCTTCCCAAAGTATCTGCAGTGCCAGCAGGTTACTATGAGGAAAAAGAGGCTGAAGCTGAGAAAGAAGAAGAATAAATTGAGGTTTGGCCGCAAGGCCAAACCTTTTTCGGAGGAGAAAGTATGACACGTGTAGCCATCATTGGTGCTGGGATAGTCGGTGCCACCGCAGCCTTTTATCTCAGTCAAGAAGAAGGAGTCGAAGTAACTGTCTATGACCATGGAGTTGGCCAAGCCAGCAAGGCGGCAGCTGGGATCATCAGCCCTTGGTTTTCCCGCCGCCGCAACAAGGCCTGGTACCGCCTGGCTCGCCTCGGAGCGGATTTTTACCCTCGCTTGATGCAGGACTTAGAGCAGGTCGGCCAGCCTAGCCAAGCCTATGAGCAGACCGGTGTTCTTGTTTTGAAGAAAAAAGAAGAGTATCTGGATGAGGTCATGGAGCGTGCTCTGGCTAAAAAGCCCGAGTCACCCCTTATGGGAGAGTTAGAGTTCTGGACACGCGACCAAGTGCAGCAGCGATTCCCAGGACTCGCTGGCTTTGACCGAGCTTTCTGGGCTAGCGGTGGAGCGCGTGTGGATGGTGGCGTCCTAGTGCAAGATTTGCTGCAGGCTGCAGGGCTAGAACCCATCCGCAAAGAAGTCAAACTTAGCTGGGATCAAGGTCAAATCTTGGTTGAGGGCCAAGCCTATGGCAAAATTCTCTTAACCACAGGAGCCTGGCTGGGAAAAGTATTGGAACCTCTGGGGTATCAGGTGGATGTCCGCCCACAAAAGGGTCAAATCCTGGACTACCAACTAGACGAAGTGACAGACACCTATCCCGTGGTCATGCCAGAAGGTGAGGCTGACCTGATTCCCTTCCGGGATGGAAAAGTTAGCCTAGGAGCCAGCCATGAAAATGACATGGGCTTTGACCTGGAGGTCGACCCGCAAGTGCTTCAGGAATTGGTCGACCAAATGCAGGCCTATTACCCACGTGTGACAGGCCTAGAAGCGACCGGAGTCCGCGTCGGCATCCGTGCCTACACCAGTGACTATTCCCCCTTCTTTGGTCCCTTACCAGACCAAGATCATGTCTGGACTGTCAGTGGACTCGGCTCAACCGGTCTCACCATCGGTCCTCTTTTGGGTCGGGAATTGGCCCTCGGAATTCTTGGAAAAACAGGTGATTTAGACCCAGCAGATTACCCCGTTAGCCGGTATGTAAACCGCTAAGATCATTGTTTCAAAAGGCTCATTTACAGGGCCTTTTTTCTTTAGTTCCCACGACAAACGCATGAGAGATTTTTAGCGAGAAAATAGAGTTTTCTGTATTTCAATGTTCAGGATTTTGACAATAAAAAATAATCCTTTTTGGAATCTTCTATAGGAGAATCGCTAAAGTTACTAAATTTAAACTGTGTTATAATTCGGAAATTACTGTTTCATGCGTTTGTCGTGTTTAGTTCCACACGGGGTAGAAATAATCACTTAATTTATGGTATAATTGGATGGTTATAGACACGTTTTCATACTCATTTCCTTTCAAATTCTTGTGAAGCCAAGCTTTTTCGGTGACCGTCCATTCAACCGTCATCGGATTTCTAAGTTCCTTAGTTGAAAGGTTCGAGTATACCGATATTGAGATTTGTTAAGTATAAGTTACAGAAAATTATGATAGGAGTTACTATGAGTGCAGACAAGTTAGATCAGGATCCTGACTGGTTGTCCGCTGTCCTTGCCACCTCTGAAACAATCGGACCAAAATCCATCTTATTAATCAGCCAATCTGACCGTTTTGAGATGCTGAAACAGGCTTTGGACAAGGCTAACTACACACTGAATGGTTGTTATTTCCTCGACCAACCTAAGGGAGATTTAGATCAGGGGCAACTCAGTCCCACCAACTTGATAGAATTCGCTCTGAGAGCTACTATTGATGAAGTGCTTATCTTTCTTCCAGAAGAAGAAGCGGACGTCACCTCATGGATTGAGAGCTTTGAATCCATGGGGATGACGGTCCATGCCGCTATACCAGGCTACACTTATCCAGAGGGACCCAGACGGGAAGTCAGCATTGCAGGAATCCCTGTCACAACCTATGCCCCTACTTTTCATCAGACCAGCCATTTAGTACTCAAGCGCCTCATGGACATTGCGGGTGCCTTGGTCGGACTCCTTATTTGTGGCCTAGTAGGTGTCGTACTCTATCCCCTTATCCGCCGAGATGGTGGCCCAGCCATTTTCGCCCAAGACCGCGTTGGTCGCAATGGCCGGATCTTTAAATTTTATAAATACCGTTCCATGTATATGGATGCGGAAGAAAGAAAAAAAGAACTCATGGCCCACAACACCATGGAGGGTGGCATGTTCAAAATGGACAATGATCCCCGCATCACCCCCATCGGGAAATTTATCCGCAAGACCAGCTTGGACGAGCTACCACAGTTTTATAATGTCTTGCGAGGGGACATGAGCCTCGTCGGCACACGCCCACCAACCAAACAGGAGTTTTTAGATTACACCCCCGCCCACAAACGTCGTCTGAGCTTTAAACCTGGCATTACAGGACTCTGGCAAGTCAGCGGCCGTAGTGAAATCACCAACTTTGAAGATGTAGTTGCACTGGATGTGGAGTATATCCAAGATTGGAAAATTACGGATGATATAAAGATATTGTTGAGGACAGTCAAAGTTGTGTTCTTTGGGGATGGAGCGAAGTAGAGAGAAGACATGAAAAGAAGCGTATATATTATTGGTTCCAAAGGGATTCCTGCTAAATATGGAGGGTTTGAAACCTTTGTTGAAAAGTTTATCAAATCCTATACTGAAAAGTAATGAGAGAGGCTAACAACAGAATTGCCTGGGTTTATTGTTCGTCATTTATGAGTTCGGTTGACCTCTGATAAAATTTAATTCAATGATAACTATTAAGGAATTTCTTTTGATGGATATACTCAAATCGTTGTGAAGATCCTGGATCGTGAGAAAATTGAGATAGGGACAGGAATTGATAACTTCAATAATAAATAAGAGTATCTAAAAACGTTATCCGAAGATCGTGTCTATAGGCATGATTGATGTATTCTTGGATTATGAACTGGGTGAGTTGGAGTACCGTAGTTTACGATTTGAATCTGAGGTACTTGATATGGAAAATTACAAGGAAATATGGTTGTCAACTATACTGATATAGAAATACCATTTGATCGTATAATTAAATATAAACATTTGGAATCTGGTGCCCAATCTAAAACGGCTATTACTAGCGAATACTCTAATATCTGAAAAAAAGGAGATGAGTCTTATTATCTAGTAAATAGTGATTGGAATAACCGATTGAATAAGGCGTATAAAGAACTCGCTTAAAAACAAGAAAATGTTATTTTTGGCGGTTAACTGGGACAATGTCGATATTATGATTTGCACCTGGTTATTGCAGTGACATTATAGTGTGTAGGTAAGGAGTTGAGATAGATAATGGTTGTGCGTGTAGGTGTTGTTATTGGAAAAATGATTGGTGGCGGGGTTGAATCGGTAGTTATGAATTATTATCGACATATAGATCGTTCACAAATTCAATTTGATTTTATTTGTGATGAGGATTCTACCGATATTCCACGAAAAGAGATTGAGGATTTAGGTGGACAAGTTATCCTTGTTCCTCCTTATCAAAAAATTGGATCTTACAGTAAAGAACTTTATCGAATTTTTAAAGAAAATAAATATAAAATTGTTCATTCTCATATAAATACCTTGTCTGTATTTCCTTTGTCAGTAGCAAAGCTTGCTAGAGTTCCTATTCGTATAGCGCATAGTCATTCTACGACAAATAATTCAGAGATGTTAAAAAATTTACTAAAGTTAATACTTCGTCCCACAGCCAAATGGTCTGCAAATGAATATTTCACATGTTCAATTTTGGCAGGAAAATGGCTCTTTGGAGAATCAACTTATGATTCAGGAAATGTTTTTCTGATGAACAATGCAATTGATGTTGAAAAATTTAAATTCAATGCTAATCAACGTGCAGAAAAGCGTAAAGAATTAGATATAGGTGAAAATACACTAGTAATAGGACATATTGGTCGATTTGTGGAGCAAAAAAATCATAAATTTTTGTTAGAAATTTTTGCTGAACTTATTAAATTGAAACCAGATGCAATATTGATTTTAGCAGGACAAGGTCCTCTTGAAAATGATATATGTAAAAAAATCAAGTCGTTAGGTATTGAATCATCAGTAAAACTTTTGGGACAAGTTTCAGATGTTACTTTTTTATATCAGACCATTGATGTATTTCTTCTTCCATCACTATACGAAGGTTTGCCAGTAGTTGGAGTTGAATCTCAAGCTTCTGGAGTATTAACCGTATTGTCCACTGCAATTACAGAAGAAACAAAGATTATAGATTCGACTTTTTTCATGAGTCTTGAAGAAAGTCCAGAGATTTGGGCAAACCAAATATATAAAAGTGTGAATGGAATTTATCGAAAAGACGTATCAGAAGAAGTGCGTGATAACCATTTTGACATTAAATATGAAGCAAACCTCTTAACAGAAAAATATCTATCGTTGCTAGGAAAAATAGATTAAAGCATGGTTTAAATTATGGTACTTAGATTAGTGTTTAAATTTTTGTCAAAAATGAAAATATATTACTGTATGTAAGTAAAGAGTGAGGTCTACCGGTTTTTACTATGTAGACTGTATTTTAATTAGAGTATGATGATCGTTATTATATCCAAAAATTTTGGTAATTAATAGATTGTAGTAAAATTAATCTTTCGATATCTGGATTGTTAGTTATAGTTGATTATAGATTGGGAGTAGTTACGTGAATTTCTTTAAAAAATATCAAGATCTCAAAAATAAAACGATGTCACCTGCAAAAAGAGCACAAGCAAAAAATGATTTCTTTGCTTTCTATGTGGGGCGACCAATTTCATATTGGTTAACTTTACCATTTTTAAATACTTCTATTACCCCCAATCAAGTTTCATATTTATCCATTATTCCACTTCTTTGTGCTAGCTTTATAATGAGTACTCGAATTGATACTTTTGCTCTATTAATATCTTGGTTTTCATTTTTCTTTTGGAATCTGATGGACGGAGTAGATGGAAATTTAGCCCGTTATCGCCAACAGTATTCTAAAGATGGGAGCGTAGTTGATGCTATGATAGGCTATGCTGCAATGTTTTTAACATTTTTTTCGGTTGGAATTGCAGCTTCAAACATTACTCAACAAAGTTTTTACATTATTCTAGGGGCTTTATCTGGAGTATTTCAGTTATTTCCGAGACTGGTCATGCATAAATATATAAATACAGTTGGAGAAGATGCCTCCTCGTCGGAGGTGAAACAAAAGGCAGATTATAGTCCAATTAAGATATTTGCCTTAAATCTAACTTCAATTACTGGATTACCACAAGTCTTTTTGTTGATTTCCATTTGTCTTAATTTGATACCTCACTATACTATTTTTTACTTTGTGATTAATTACTTAATGATGTTGATGTCTTTATACACGTTATTTAAAAATTAGTTGGTATTGCAATGAAACAAGAAACATTATTTATATTATCAGGGCGTGAAGATACACGAACTATTTTTAAAGAGTTGGAATCCGATTCAAGGATAAAAATTTTATACGGAGAAACAATTTTAGACCAAAAGTCGATAATCTATACATTAATGAGAGTTCATTATTCTTATAAAATTTACCAGAGGATAAAACTACCTTTTAAGGGAATGTGGAAAAAGTTTTTATCGCTGAATCAGATAAACTTTGACATAAATACCCGATATAAAATTTTGTTTACGAACAATTCTTTGTTTATGACAGAACTTACCAATCTACTGAAATTAAAAAAACAATATCATGTAGATTTTTACTTATACCTAGTTGACAGTATGGGGAAACGTGATACATATAAGGTTCAATCTTACATTGATTCTGATATCTTTACAGAAATAATTTCTTTTGATGAAAAAGATTCAAAACAATATGGATTTAAGTACTTCCCTCATCCGATTCCATATGTCAAACCAAGAAAAAGTGCTATTCAGCAAGATATTTATTTTTTGGGTGTTGCAAAAGGGAGGAGTAAACATTTAATTGAATTATCTAATTTCTTTAAATCGAATGGTGTTACACAAAAGTTGTTGGTAGCAAGTTCAAACGGTAAAGAGAAATTGGAATTGAAACAGCATGATTTATACTCAGAAAATATTACATATCGAGAAAATATTCAAAATGTTTCTGAATCAAATGTAGTATTAGAAGTAGTGCAAGAGAATCAATACGGTCCGACGCTTAGGTATTATGAGTCAGTAATTTATAATAAAAAATTACTGACTAATAATACCAATATTAGAACTTTCCCATTCTACAATGAAAAATATATGAAAATTTTTAACACTGTTTCTGATATTGATTTAGAATGGTTAACAAAAAAAGGAGAGATAGACTATGGATATAGTGGTGAGTATAGTGCAAAATCCTTTGTTGAATTTATACTAAAATTGATGAATGAAGAAAGATAATAAGATGGAAATTACTTTTTGCCTACCAGGTATGAGCAGAAAACCCGTTGGTGGCTTTAAAATTGTTTTCGAGTTTGCTAATCGTCTCGTAGAGAGAGGACATCAAGTAAATCTAGTCTTTATGGTAGATTCCAGTTTTTCGAATATTCCTTTTAATCTCTATTTTAAAGATAAATTTGGAAAGATTTTATCACCGTGGTTTCCACAGTGGTTTAAACTGAATCCCAAAGTAAAGAAAATAGTCACGGCATATAGGGATGGAAGAGCATTTCCAGATGCAGATTTTGTATTTGCAACAGCAGTGGAGACAGCAAAGTTGGTTAAAAATCTTCCAACAAGATGTGGTGAAAAACTATATTTAATTCAAGATTTTGAAAACTGGAAGTACTCAGATGATGAAGTTATTGATACATACAAATTTGGTATGAAAAACATAGTAATATCAAAATGGTTGTTGAACGTTGTAAAAGAGTATGATGAAGAAGTTTCTCTTATTTCAAATGCCATAGATGTAGAATCTTTTTATGTTAGTCAACCAATTGAAATGCGTGATAAATTTCAGATTGCAATGCTATATCATACAAAGGCGCACAAAGGAGTTCCAATTGCTATGGATGCTATTAGGAAAGTTAAAGCAACTTATCCTAAACTTCACTTAAATTTATTTGGAGCATATGAAAGACCTAGTTTCTATGATTCAAAGTGGATGACTTACACTCAACACGCTAGCCCGGAGCAATTGCATAAAATTTATAACATGAGCTCTATTTTTATTTGTGCAAGTGTCAAAGAGGGATTTGGCTTGACAGGTGCGGAGAGTCTTGCTTGTGGCTGTGCTTTGGCATCAACTTCTTATGAAGGAGTTTTTGATTATGCTGAGGATGGAAAGACTGCACTTTTATCACCTATTAATGATTCAGATGCTTTGGCTGAAAATATAATTCATTTAATTGAAGATGATCAGTTAAGATATAGTTTAGGAATGAATGGGAGTCAGAAGCTCAAAGCTTTTTCATGGGATGAAAATGTCACTAGGTTAGAGATGATTTTACAGAATGGATAGTAATTTATATGAATTAATAATCAACAAAAAAAGTGCACGAACGGCTTCATTAATTCATGATTTGATTACTTTTAGAGAATTTGGAGAAATTAGCCAATCAGAAATAGACCATTTTGATATATATAACAAAGTAATTGTTCACCATCTTTCCATGAAGAGATGTCTTAAGGAGGCTGGGTTATCTGTTGATAAGATAATTAACATGGAAATTTTTAATTATGGGCACCTCGAAAAACTCCGGTTTTGCATCAAATCATGTCGTAGAAATTTTGATAAATCAATGTTCGAATTTTTAAGAGTTTAGTTTTTAGAGGTGCCCTTATCTGATAAAAAGTAAATCCCGAAAACGAAGTAATGTTGAATGTTTGACAACGATTGCTGGAAACTTAGATCTAAAAACAAGTTCATGTATTTATGAGATGACTCGGAACAATCGCAAATTAATCGTAAATCTTCATAGCATGGGTACTGTAGAGTCTAAGTTTACCGAAAACATTCAATATCATGGTAGTTTTTCTCCAGAGGATTTAATAGAAAAAATAGAGGGGAAATTTGCTTTGGTTTGGTATGGTGGTATAGCTGAGTGTAGCGGTAAAATGGGAAAACACTTAAAATATAATCCCCCCCAAAAGACTTCATTTGAAAAATGTGAGAAAATGTTCCAAAATATTCGAAGATTATCTAATAATTTGAAAACCGAACATTTTACACAAAAATTAATACAAATAAGCTTTGATGACAGGAGTGAAGATGAAAGTTAATCGATATAATTTTATTTTTAATTTGACTTTTATATTAGGTATAGTATTTACTTTTTTGACTTATGTAAATATCCAAATTGATTTTAATTTAAATTTTATTGTTTTTGCATTTTTAATCCCAAGTCTTTTTTTAATGAATATTTATGAATATGGACTTTCTCTTCAAAAATTGTTCCAAATTTTATTATTGATTTTTGTTTTTTTCCTATCAATTTTTTTGACAAGACAATTTACAGTTCAACTTTTTCAAGTTCTTTGTTTGATAAGTTTATCTATCCTTTCAAGTGAAAAAAATGAATCTCTTGTAAAAATCTCACTAATTGTTAAAGTATTGTTCTTGTTATCAATTCTTTTTTTAAATTATATAGGCGTTTTACAAGATGTAGTTCTTCTTCGTGATTCATCAATAAGGCATTCTTTTGGTTTTGCACACCCAAATTCACTTGGAGCCGTTTTTTTAAGTATTATATTTGATTTTTCTCTAATCTACTCTAATAAACAATGGAATGTGATCAGTCGAACATTGACAGTTGCTTTCCTTGGAGCCTTGATATATGCCGTAGATACTACAGTAAATTCCCGTACAACGACATTAATGGCTATTTTGATCCTTGTTTTAATAGTTTTTAAAGAAAAATTTAGAAGGCTACAAGTTTCTCGAAATATTTTAACTATTCTAATACTAGGAATTACATTTTTAGGTGTTTACTTACCCATAAATTATAACAATGGAAATAGTTTTTTTGTTTACCTAGATACACTCTTTACAAATCGGTTGAATTATGCAAATATATACTACCAAAATTTTGGGATTGGTTGGTTACCGCGAAGTTCATATAAGCTTACCCTGTATCAAAGTTTAGTTATAAATATGGAAAATTTTTACATAAACCTTTTGATTTTTCAAGGAATTATAATTTTCTTTATTTTTTTAATTTTTGTATTGATAGAAGCAAGAAAATTCAGGTTTTCTTTTTATAATGCAGGATTAATTGTACTTGCTATGCTCACGGGTCTTTTTGAAGTTCACGGATTAAGTGTATTTTTTTGCTCGGTTTTGATGTTTAAAAACACTTACTTAAATTATGAATATGAAGGAGAAATTGATGATATACGCAGGAATTTTAGCAGGCGGTAAGGGTACTAGAATGGGTGTCCAGGACCTGCCAAAGCAGTTTTTAGATTTGGGAAATCGACCTATTTTGATTCATACAATTGAAAAATTTCTTCTTGTTAATGAAATTGAAGAGGTAGTGGTAGGAGTTCATCCTGACTGGGTAACTTATGCTGAAGATTTGATTAATAAGTATTTAGATGGATCGAAAGATCGGATTCGCATTGTACCAGGAGGTGCTGATCGAAATATGACGATTGAGCAGATTATTCGGGCAATTGAATCAGTACATAGTTTGACTGAGGATGATGTGATCATTACGCATGATTCTGTACGGCCTTTTATTTCATTTCGCTCTATTCAAGAGAATATTACAAAAATCGAAACTTCTGATGCGGTTGATACGGTAGTTGAAGCGACAGATACGATTGTTCAGAGCATGGATAAGGAAATAATTAGCCAGATTCCTGAGAGACAGTATCTTTATCAAGGTCAGACCCCTCAGACTTTTCGAATGAAGTCTTTCTTAAGTCTATATGAAGAATTGACAAATTCTGAGAGAGAACAACTAACTGATGCATGTAAGATTTTTGTATTAAAAGGAAAAAAGGTGTCCTTGGCACAAGGGGATTATTCCAATATAAAAATTACAACAGTTGTTGATTTAAAGATTGCGCGTAGTATGATTGAGGATAATTAGTATGTTGAATCAAGTTTATCAATTGGTCAAACCTAAGCAGATTTCAATTAGATATGAAGAGTTATCGACGAATCAAGCTGGGAAGGTGCTTGTTAAACCTAATTATCTTGCAATTTGCCATGCAGACCAACGTTACTATCAAGGTCGCAGAGATCCAGAAATTTTGAAAAAAAAAATGCCTATGGCACCAATTCATGAGGCTTGTGGAATTGTAGTTGCAGATCCATCTGGTACCTATACTGTTGGTCAAACTGTTGCAATGATTCCAAACCAACCACCTTGTGAAAGCGATGAGATTTTTTATGAAAATTATCGAGAAGGTACATACTTTCTATCAAGTGGTTTTGATGGGTTTATGCAAGAAGTGGTATCCTTGCCTCTCGACCGTATTGTTCCCTATTATAATGTGCCCAATGAGATAGCGTCCTTATCAGAATTTACCAGTGTGGCTGTTCATGCAATTAATCGTTTTGATCAGATTGCTCATTCTGTTCGTGAAGATATACTCATTGTGGCAGATGGAAGTTTGGCATTTCTTGTAGCTAATGTGCTTCATTTTTTGTTCCCAGATTCGCGCATTACTGTAGTGGGACGCAATCCAGAAAAATTAAGTCTGTTTAATTTTGTGCACGCTACTTATTTGACTAATGAACTGCCAGAAAATCTTAAATTTGATCACGCATTCGAGTGTGCTGGTGGTCAGGGAAGTGAACCGGCGATTAATCACATTATAGATCGCATTAAACCTCAAGGAACAATCATTTTAATGGGGGTAAGCGATTATAAAGTAGCTATCAATACTAGAGATGTATTGGAAAAAGGTTTAACGATAGTTGGATCATCTCGTTCCGGGAGAGCTGATTTTATAACTGCCGTTGAAATTCTGGGTGATAAAAAAATACAAGACCGTTTACGATATATAATTTCTGTAGAGGAACCAGTTCGTTCTGTTGAAGATATCCATCGTATATTTGCTAAGGATTTGATAACACCGTTTAAGACCGTTTTTAAATGGGAGTGTTAATTAAGTGAATGAAGATCTTTTAGATTAAGTGGAGTGACTTAGGTGAAACTTTGGCCTTAAGGTCTCTATCATTACATTAATTGATGTTTGAAAAAATACGAGTCAATGATTTGTTGCTTATTCAAATTTAGGACGCATTTAAAAGAAGATTTTCTACCTAATTTTTAAGATTAAGTTAGGTTAAAACCGTATTGTTGTGCGTATCGTATGCCACCTTTGGCAGACAATGTCTTATCTGGATTCTTGATTTTAGATAATTTTTCAAGTTAGGATTGTAGCTTTTTTTCTTTAGTAGAACCTGGTAAATGGCTAACAATAGTTTGCGATAGATAGTAATTAGAGCTTTTCCATTCCTTCTTTACAGTACATTCGTTAATTAGACGGATCTAAACCTGCCGAAGAACAGAGCTTTCCGGGAGTATCAAAGATTGTCATATCAACGTCAATTTCATATCTACGTCGATTTCAGATATGACTCTGAGAGCAGATAATTTTTTTGAAGTCAGTCACTGTTTGAATGAGTTTTACATGTTCTTCATATTCTTGTCCAACTTCAAGTATCATCAGTTCTAAATCTTCTTTACATTTGATATCGATTTTTTGTACTAACTTGAAGTTGGGGTGGTTTCATGATAGCGAATGAAGTTACGTAGTTGTCTGATTTTAAAACGAGGAATAAAGCTAGAAGCAACGAGATCGTGCATAAAAAGGTCGGAAATCCATTGCGCATCTTTTCTTTCTAGATATGGCTTAAGCATATTTTGGGTGAGCCAAGCAAATATTAAAGTTTTCTTCTAGAATTTTGAAAAAGGGAATACCAGTAGATTCCATACAGACATCGGGGCAAGAATAGTATTCCAACCAGTCATGTTGCTGAATGAGACCATATGTAAAAGTTGAGAAACGTTTACGTTTACGATGGTAGCTAGGAAGTCCCTGTTTGTCGGTGATGGCAAAAACGTCTATGACAAAGTTTTTATGTACACCAATGCAACGACAATTTTTAACATGTGGGGACTCTCCTCACCAAAATAGATAAGAATCTATCTCTTTGACGGCACTTCCTTTTCACAAACGAGTCTTTTTCTAATTATATGTTTACGTGCTCAAAGTCACAATTAGTTATGCTTGATGAAAGAGCTATACTTATAAAAATTCGTGGTAGCGGTATACCATTCATTTATTCACCTCATCCTGATTTGTAGTAGTGATAGTTCCCTCATTTTAATTATAGTGTAGAAACTGAGAGTATGACACATTTTCATTTTGTGTTGTGCATTGAGTAAAACGAAAGGAATGGTTATAAAAATGTGTAAGTTCTCGGTTATTGTACCGATATACAATGTTGAGGATTATATTGAAGACTGCGTCAATTCTGTATTGATGCAGTCTTATGATAATTTTGAATTAATCTTAGTGAATGACGCCTCACCTGATAGTTCACTAGCGATTATCCAAGAGAAATTTCAGAATCACCCCAATGTTCAAATTATTGATAAGCAAGAAAATGAAGGTGTTGCGTTAGCAAGATCAACGGGATTATCTTATGCAATTGGTGAGTACGTAATTTATCTGGATGGTGATGATTTGCTAGTCCAAAATGCACTGGAAGTTTTGGATAGAAAAATTACAGCTACAGAAGCAGAAGTTGTCATTTTCCCTAAGATTCGGGAACGTAAGGGGGAAAAGTTTGTTGCCTCCTATTTTGAAGAAGATGAATTATTTGTGACTGACAAAACTAGGTTGTATGAAGGTTTTTTACGCTATGGTTATTTTGCTATTGGATATTCAGCTATTCGTCGAGATCTGGCTTTAAAATATGACATGGCTAGAGAATTGTCTTCAATATGGTTAGGTGAAGATTTGATTCAAAGTTTACCAATATTAACTTTTGCGAAGAGTGTTTTGTATATTACTGAAGGTCTCTATATTATGACCTATAATCCAGATTCTGTTACTAGAATAAAGAATTTAAAAATGGATCGGTATTTGCAAGCCAGTGCAACACATAATTATATTGCTGATTTTATGAAGAAATGGAATATAGATTCTTTAAATGAAGTATTTCAAGAACATGTTATGAGAGATGCAATTGTATATGCATGTGATGGTATTTGGAGCACGAATTCACTAAGCGATGGTACAGAATATCTAAAAACAATTGGGACGGATGTTCGTTTTCTTCAGGCCTATGAAAATGGTTATCCCAAAAAGAAATCTTCGAAATTATTAGCTTTTTTGCTCAAAAATCAGTTATGGAAACTTTCTTATATCGCGATTAAAATAAAAGGTTGGAGGGTAAAATGAAAGTTATTAAGAATTTTATCTATAATTTTCTTTATAAGATATTAACGATTATTTTGCCTTTAATTACAGTTCCTTATGTAACGAGGATCTTTAGTCCAGATATAATGGGGGGTTATAATTATACAGCTTCCATTACTGCTTATTTCACCATGTTCGGTATGCTTGGGATTATAACCTATGGTAGTAATCAAATTGCAAAAGTTAGCCATAGGAGTAAAGAAGAAATTTCTCATACTTTTTCTTCAATTTATTACTTCCAGCTCTTAACCACTAGTATCTCTTTGTTGACTTACCTTGTCTATATTTTTATTTTTCCAGGACAGTTTCAAACCTATTTTATCATGCAAATTTTGACAGTTGTTGCGAGCATGATAGATATTAGTTGGCTATTTCAAGGTGTAGAGGATTTTAAAAATATTGTTATTCGAAACACTATTATCAAATTGTTAAGTGTTTTGTGTATTTTTATCTTTATTAAAGAACCATCAGATATTTATTTGTATGTCTTTGTTCTTAGCATTTCTGCATTGATTTCCCAGTTAATTATGTGGCTGAATGTTAGAAAATATGTCGATTTGGTTAAGATTCCTGGCCATGAAATTCTGGCTCACTTTAGACCAACCATCGCATTTTTCTTACCCCAAATTTCAATTTCTATCTACAACACTTTGGATAGAATCCTTCTTGGAAGTTTGGGGAGTATTGCAGATGTTGGACTTTACACACAGGCTATCAATATTAATGCAATCTTAATCAATGTCGTTGCAACACTGAGTGCCGTCTTGTTACCAAGAATGACGAATTTACATGCTCAAGGGAAAAAGGAAGAAGTGAAGCGTGTCATGACGCTCTCCATGCTCTTTAATAGCTTGATTACTTTCCCTATTGTTATTGGTATGTTATTGGTTAGTCAAGAATTTGTTCGGTTATTTTTTGGGTCTAGTTATTCCGAAGCTTACATAGCTATTAATATCATTGTATTTGCACTGGTTCCAATTGCTTTCTCTGAAATTGTTGGTAGACAAACACTCATTCCAACCGATAATGTAAAGTATTTTACTGTATCGGTATTTACAGGAGCCATTATTAGTGTTCTACTTAATAGTGTATTGATACCCAATTTTGGATATCGAGGAGCAGGTGTAACAATGGTTATTGTTGAAACAATCGTCTGTGCTCTAATGACTTATTTTGCTCGTAATTACTTAGATTTAAAGCAACTTTCAATAATTGCTATCAAACCTCTTGTTTGTAGTATTGTAACAGGATTGAGTGTCTATTTCATATTTCAATTTATCACAATTAAAAGTGATTTTATGAGCATCGCTATGAAAGTAGTAGTTTTCGGGGTGATTTATGGAGTGTTGTTGGTTCTGACTAGGACGATTACGAAGAAGGAGTTTGGGGTGTTGCGAGGGAGATAGAGTGTGAAGTGTCTTGAAATCAAAATGAAGTTTAGTTAAGAAATGTGTTTTTTTGATTGATTGGTTGGTAAATCACTAGAATAAATTTTGTTGGGGTAGAGAATGAATAATACTTTAAGAATTGTTTATTTAATCGGAAATGGATTTGATATTCAGGTGTTTAACTATTTGAATAAGCCGGTTAATACTTCCTATCGTGATTTTTTCAATTTTATTAACTGGAAATATTCTAAAGAAATTGAATCAAACATTATTGTTAGGAGGATGTCGGAAAAGAGAAATAATGGTGTTAAGGGTTGGTCTGATTTTGAATCAGTATTGGGCTTAATGTTAAAAGAGGAGTTTGAAATGGCTGGACCAGGTATTAATGTAGCTCATTACAACGAAGCTTTGTCACGTCTTCAGTTTTATTTCTCTGATTTTTTAAATACAATTGTCTCAACTGACATACTAGAAGCTGTAAATGATTTAAGTAAAGAGGTAGATCATAACCTGTCAAATGGTTTCAGGGAAAGTCTCCCTTTAAGCACATTAGGTTATTTTTTACAAGACTTGACACCAGAAGAAAGGGAAAGCATGAAGTGTAGGGAAAAAATTAATCATCATATTGAAATTGATTATACATTCTTAAATTTTAATTACACTGCATTGTTTGATAACTATATTACATTAGATAAATTTAACTTTGATCCTCGCGTATATATAAACTCTGAAAATAATTTTCATTTTCAAAAGCCTAGAAGAGAGAATCGAAAAGATCCAGTATTTACTAAAATCAAAACTAGAATTTTTCATCCGCATGGATTTCAACATACTCCAAGATCCATGTTATTTGGATTTGACAATATTCAACAAGTTGATGAAAGTATTACTGAGGTTACATATGGAAGCAAGGCGGTACCAGATTTTGCCAAACCTTTCTTAAAACCTTACTGGGCTGAAAATGAAAAATATTACGAGAACTATCTTTCTGCTGCGGATCTATTTGTTGTTTTCGGTCACTCTATAGGTGAAACAGATGCGTACTGGTGGAAACGTATAATGAAAAATCTTAATGAGGAAAAATCTGAACTCATTATATATAATTATGCAATTAATGATACACAATCTGAAAAAGAACAAGTTAGGGACAAATTTTTAAGGAATACAAATGTGGAACCGAGTCAAGTAGGGGATAGTGTTAAGGAGAGGATCTTTGTTGTTAATATTAATGATGAGAGAGAAAGATTTGCTTTTCAGATTGACAAAGAGAAATTGAAAAAATTATAAGGTATCCGTTGTGTTAGCTGAGTTAAGCTTAAGCAAGTGAATATTTTAGACAGAAACAATTCTTTACCTGGCTTTGGTGATGCAATAAGGAACAAGTTATTAGGATTGTCTCTCCTTTAAATTTTAAAGCGGAGAGATTCCTGCATCTTAAAATCTCAATCGCGGCTTGTTTCAGACTTGAAAATACCTTTTCAATAGGCTATACATACAATAGGCCAAATTTATCATCTAAGGTTTTGAGTAATTACTCGTATTCTCTTAATTAAGTTATTGATCTGATTTCACATCGTAGTGAGCTCTCGGTCAATGATCAAGTTATATATCCTCTATCGATATGCAATAGACGATCGAGAATGCGGTGATAATTTATTAATTACCAAGAAATAAGAAAGATTGGAGTTATTATCATAATGATTAAATCAACCTGTGAACTTAGAAAGTATTTTCATACTTTATTTATTATTTCTTTAATCCTGGTTACATTATTTTTTCGTTTTTGTATGAATAAAATGATGGATAATTGGTTTGAATTAATTGTCTTTGTGTCAGTTTTTGTTATTTCTAAATTTTTAATTTACTGTCACCAAAAAGAAACAAACAAAACTAAATTAAGGAATTCTTTTCTTGCTTTATATTTTATTACATTTATTTTTTTAGAGTTGCTTTTAATGATATTGATTCTATTGATATTAGGTACCTCAATGGATAGCACTGATATTATCAATATAATAATATTTTGTATTAGTGTGGTTTTGTTATCTTTTTATGAAGATTGGAGACTAATGAATAAAGATGATTCTGAGGTAATGTCAGAATTACTATTTTTTTGTACCTTCTTTGTGTTTTTTTTGATTTTTACGTTTCTAAGTCCAGAATACTCAACTCAAATTTCGGTATTTATTTCATTAATGGCCTTTCTTCTAACTCCAGAGTCACTTGAACATTTAGTAGATGTAAGGATTAAGGGGACTTCGATGATCTTGTTAACGCAGATTAAAGTTGGACTTTATTATATAATTTTACTTAATTATATTTTAAGCAACTTTATTAGTGTTCCTACTAATTGTCCAATATTACTAAAACCTATTGAAAAATTTAATCAAGTGATGTTAACCGGAGCTTACAGATTTATTATAGCGTCCATCATTACTCTTGCTGCATATCTTATATATATGTGTTTGTTAAAAAAGAGAGTGCAGAAATACTTAGGGGTGTCAGAATATTTGAGTCAGATTAATGGCAAATGGAAGGTTGGTAGTAGAACTTCTCCTTTATTTATATTGACTATTGATGGCAATAAGGTGACTTATAATACTGAGTTTATTTCAAGTATGTCAGGCTATGCTATTTTCTTAAAAAATGATTTTATGAGACTTACCGATAAAGGACATGTTTTAAATGCTGATGACAAAGTAATTGGAACTTTTAGTATAAGAGATGATAATCAATCTTTAGTATTTTATTTTGATAATAATGAGTTTTATAAATTGATTCGTCAGGAAGCTTGAGTAATGCTGCTTAAAAATGTTTGATGCGCTTTTCCAAGAAGTCGAGCAACGTCTCGGTGAGACTGACCTTGTTTTAGCCATCTTTCGATATTTCCCTCTCGCATTCCTTTCCCAGGAATGCGATTTTCTATCTCTTCCAAGAAATCGTTTGCAATCCATCTCTAAAACGCTTACAATAGTATCAGAAATACATCCTTAGGAGGAATTTATGAAGAAGTTGAATGCGCAGGAGATTTTCTCCATTCGGAAATTCTCAACAGGGATTGCGTCTGTTGGGATTGCAATGATCTTCATGGGTGGTCAGGTGGCTGCGGATGAGGTCACAGAGTCTGAGCCTGTAGTGCAGGATCAGGGAGTAGAGAACAAGGAAGGTGAGGCTCCGGCTGTTTACCAGGCTGAGCCGGTTGTGGAAGAGTCAGTATTGATTGACAATCCGGTGCCTGAGAAATCTGCTGAGATGCCAGATTCTCAGGCTCAGAGGTCGGAGGTTGCAGATGTTCCTGTTTTGGGTGAAGGCAAGAGTGTCCCGATTGAGGAGGGGAGCTTTCGTGTTCATTTTAAAGAGCTGCCTTCAGATAATCTGGACAGTTTAGGTTTGTGGTCCTGGGATGATGTGGAGGTGCCGTCGTCTGATAAGGGGAGCTGGCCTACGGGGGCTACGAGTTTTGCGCTGGCTGGTCGTGATGACTACGGGTATTACATGGATGTCCGGATGAAGGGGGAGCGGGCTAAAAAGATTAGTTTGTTGATTAATAATACTGCTGGTGAAAATTTAACTGGGGACAAGACGATTGAGCGGATCAGTTCGGATATGAACCAGGCGTGGTTTGATCAGAACTTTAAGCTGAGTCTGTATAAGCCTTTGCAGGAGGGCTATCTCCGGATTAACTATTTCCGGATGGATGGTAATTATGATCAGAAGAGTCTTTGGCTTTGGGGTGATGTTGCAGATGTTCAGATGGGTGATTGGCCGGATGGTGTGGATTTTGAGCATCGGGGTCAGTATGGTGTTTATCGAGATGTGAAGCTGACAGAGTTGGCAAATTCAGTTGGTTTTCTGTTATTGGATGAGAGCCAATCTGGGGATGCGGTGAAGATTCAGCCTAAGGATTACAATTTCTCTGATTTGAAGAATCATACGCAGATTTTCCTCAAGGATGATGATGCGACGATTTATACCAATCCATATTACATCAATGATGTTCGAGTGTTAGGGGCTGCCCATAATCGTCTCGATTCCTTGGAAGCAACATTCACAACTTTGGATGGCGTCAGCAAGGAAGATTTATTGGAAAAACTATCTGTTGTAGATAAGGACTCCAAGTCTGTAGTGATTCGTGACTTGATTCTGGATTCTGAGAGTAAGAAGGTTCAGCTTTTAGGTGATTTTTCTGCAGAGGGAGCGGGTTATACGCTCAAGTATGGAAATGATACCTTCCCAACTAAGATGGGCTGGCAGCTCAAGGATCAGCTGTATGGCTACCAAGGTGAGCTAGGTGCTCGTGTTTCTGAACAGGGGCGGGTGGTTGATTTAACCTTGTGGTCTCCTAGTGCGGAGCAGGTGGATCTAGTCTTGTATGACAAACGTGACCCTAATCGGGTAGTTGGCACGCTGCCCTTAACCAGAGGAGATAGGGGGCAGTGGGATCTTCAATTAAATCTTTCTTCCGGATTGGGAATCGAAGATTATCGGGGATACTTCTATCATTATCAAATCACGCGCCAAGGTGAAACGGTCTTGGTACTGGATCCGTATGCCAAATCCTTAGCTGCTTGGAATAGTGAGTTGGCGGATCAAGGTTCGGCCAATCGGGTTGCTAAGGCGGCCATTGTGGATCCGAGTGAGGCTGGGCCAACGGGCTTGAGTTTCGCGTCTATTCCCAACTTCAAGCAAAGGGAAGACGCTGTGATTTATGAGGCCCATGTTCGAGACTTCACTTCTGATCCAGCGATTGCTGGGGAATTATCCCATCAATTTGGAACCTTTGCGGCTTTTGCGGAACGGTTGGCTTATCTAAAGGAATTGGGTGTAACGCATATTCAACTCTTGCCAGTCATGAGCTATTACTTTGTTAATGAGTTGAAGAATGGGGAGCGCTTGGCAGAGTATGCGTCATCCAATAGTAACTACAACTGGGGTTATGATCCACAGTCCTACTTTGCCCTTGGTGGGATGTACTCCACAAATCCGAGTGATCCGATGAAGCGGATTCAAGAATTCAAGAATTTGGTTCATGAAATTCATAAGCAAGGCATGGGGGTTATCTTAGATGTCGTCTATAACCATACGGCCAAAACCTTCCTCTTTGAGGATTTGGAGCCCAATTATTACCACTTTATGGAGAGTGATGGGACGGCTAAATCGAGTTTTGGCGGGGGACGTTTGGGAACTACCCACCACATGAGTCGTCGGGTTTTGGTGGATTCCATTAAGTATTTGGTGGATGAATATAAGGTTGATGGTTTCCGTTTTGATATGATGGGGGACCATGATGCTGAGGCGATTGAGCTAGCCTTTGCGGAAGCTAAAAAACTCAATCCAAATGTCATCATGCTTGGAGAAGGTTGGCGAACCTTTACAGGCGACACCAATCAGCCGGTTAAGGCAGCGGATCAGGATTGGATGAGTTCAACCGACACAGTGGCGGTCTTCTCGGATGAGATTCGGAACACGCTCAAGTCCGGCTATCCAAATGAAGGACAACCCGCCTTTATTACAGGAGCACCTAAGAATCTGGAGTCTGTCTTTAACAATATCAAGGCTCAGCCGGGGAATTTCCTAGTGGACGATCCAGGGGATGTTATTCAATACATTGCGGCCCATGATAACTTAACCCTCTTTGATATTATCGCCCAATCCATTAAGAAGGATCCAAGCAAGGCGGAGAATGCGGCGGAAATTCATCAACGGCAGCGCTTGGGCAATCTGCTTGTGCTTACTTCCCAAGGGACACCTTTCATCCATTCTGGGCAGGAGTATGGTCGCACCAAGCAGTTCCGCCATCCGGATTATCGTTATCCGGTATCAGAAGAGAAGGTTCCCAATAAGGCCCATTTGCTGACCAATGCAGGTGGTAGTCCTTTCGCTTATCCTTATTTCATCCATGATTCTTATGACTCATCGGACGCTGTGAATAAGTTTGACTGGAGCAAGGCGATCAATGCCAAGCTCTATCCAGATAATGTCCGTACCCATGAATTCACCAAGGGACTCATTGCCTTGCGGAAGTCCAGCGATGCCTTTCGTTTAGGGACAAAAGAAAAAGTGGATAAGAATGTGACCCTATTGACAATCCCAGGCCAAAACGGCATTGACAGCGAAGACCTGGTCATCGGTTATCAGACCGTCGCCAGCAACGGTGATCGTTACGCGGTCTTTGTCAACGCCGATAGCAAGGAGCGTACCTTTGTCCTAAGCGAAGCAACCCGTGACCTTTTACAAGGGCAAGTCCTTGTTGATGGTACGCGTGCAGGTACACAGGCTCTGACGAACCTTCAAGGAGTCAGTCTTGGTCAAACTAGTCTAAGCTTGGCTCCATTGACAGCTACCGTCCTCTTGCTTCGTGCCCAAGCAGAGCAAGAACAAACGACAACCAAAGAAAAGGTGCTCGAAAAGCAGTTACCAGTTGAGGAAGAGGTCGTCTATGATTCCAAACTCCCTCAAAGCCACAAACAAGTACTCCAAGAAGGGCAAGCAGGCAAGAAAATCAGTCGCTATCTGGAAACCTGGAAAGATGGGCAGTTGATTGAAAGCGTTCTGGTATCGGAAATAATCGAAACTGGTCAAAAACGGATTGTAGTGGTCGGTACTGCAAGACTGAAAGAAGATGATCAGACCAAAGACAATCCTACAACCCAAGAAAATCCAAGTAAGACAGCAACAATGCCGGAACAAGCTTCAGCAATCGAACAAGCAACTGAAGGTGAGGACAAGCTTCCAAATACAGGGGAGCAAACTAGCCTCCTCGCCTTACTTGGAGTGAGTTCAGCAGCAATCAGTGCAGCACTCCTCAGGAAAAAAGAGGAGTAACCCTGTACACTAAAATAAACGTAAGCGCCCAATAACAAGGTCTCTTCAAATGGACTAGAACTCCAGCTATACTAGTCTTATAGTCTTTTAGTACAAGGCAGCGAGTCGCAGACAGCTCAAAATCTTGAGGAAGATTTTGAGCTTGTTGATAAAACTTTTGAAGAAAGTTTCAATGAAGTACGGCAAGACGAGCTAACACAGTAATAAAAGATAAACTAAAAGAGTATACTTGAGGAAGCGGCGTTACCAATGCAGTTCTTGCAAGAAGGTTGTCGTTTCAACAAGGCCGCTGATGCAAAAGACGACTCAAATTTCGATCATTCTGATGGAGGAGATTAAAGCCCTTGCAGATCAAGGTTACAGTATTAAGAAGATTACAGATCTCCTGCCAGTTTTTTCAGCCACGGTGATCCGTGTTTTGAAATAGCTGGAAGCGATTGCGACTTCCGTCCCCTGCCATACCAAGCGGGGGATTTTTTTGATATAATGGAGGTAATTGAAAAGAGATTCCCATCTCCGCTCAAGGTCGGCACGCCCATTTCAGATCTTGTTCTGAAATCCGTTTAGTTGTAGGAGTTTTTATGGAAAAGTTAAAGGAGCAAGCGGGGATTCACGCGGCTAGTTATGTCGAAAATGGCATGATCGTTGGTCTAGGGACCGGGTCAACAGCCTATTATTTTGTTCAAGAACTGGGCCGGAGGGTCCAGGAGGAAGGGCTGGAGATTGTGGGGGTGACCACGTCGCACCGGACTGCTGAACAGGCTGAAGGTTTGGGGATTCCGCTGAAGACCATTGACCAAGTCCTGTCTGTAGATGTGACAGTAGACGGAGCAGATGAAGTGGATCCAGATCTCAATGGAATCAAGGGTGGTGGCGGTGCCCTCTTGATGGAGAAGGTGGTAGCCTTGCCGACCCAGGAGTATATCTGGGTAGTCGATGAATCTAAGTTGGTTGAGCATCTAGGAGCCTTCCCGCTTCCTGTTGAGGTGGTCCGCTATGGGGCCCAGCAGGTCTTCCATCGCTTTAAAGAACGGGGCTACCAACCGACTTTCCGGATGGTGGATGGGGACTATTATGTAACGGATATGCAAAACTACATCATCGATTTGCATCTGGAGCAGATTGAGGATCCCTTGGCCTTGGCCGAGGAGCTAGACCGGATGGTGGGTGTTGTAGAGCATGGTCTCTTTAACCAGATGGTCCAGCGTGTGGTGGTTGCTGGTCAAGATGGTATTCGTGAAATTACAAAATAAGAGGAGTAGCAAGATGTCAAAATTTGATCGTATTCATGTGGTTGTCATGGACTCTGTGGGAATTGGCGAAGCACCAGATGCTGCTAATTTCTTCAATGCCGGAGAACCAGATACAGGTTCCGATACCATCGGACATATTTCAGAAACGGTTGGACTCAAGGTTCCTGAAATGGAAAAAATGGGTTTGGGAAATATTCAACGTCCTGAACCCTTGAAAACGGTAGCAGCTGTTGAGAATCCAACGGGTTATGTGACCAAGTTGGAAGAACAATCCCTTGGAAAAGATACCATGACGGGTCACTGGGAATTGATGGGCTTGCACATCACTGAACCGTTTGATACTTTCTGGGATGGTTTCCCAGAGGACTTGCTCCAAAAAATTGAAGAGTTCTCAGGCCGTAAGATTATTCGTGAGGCAAACAAACCGTATTCTGGAACCGCTGTGATTGATGATTTCGGACCACGTCAGATGGAAACGGGTGAGTTGATTGTCTATACTTCTGCGGACCCTGTTTTGCAGATTGCGGCTCATGAAGATATTATTCCATTGGAGGAACTATACCGCATTTGTGAGTATGCGCGTTCGATTACCCTTGAGCGCCCAACTCTCTTGGGACGGATTATTGCCCGTCCTTATGTAGGAGAACCAGGTCATTTTACCCGGACAGCCAACCGGCATGACTACGCAGTTTCTCCATTTTCTCCAACCGTATTGGACAACTTGAAAGAAGCTGGGGTTCCAACTTATGCAGTTGGAAAAATTAATGATATTTTCAATGGTTCTGGGATTTCCAACGATGTTGGGCACAATCAATCCAATGAACACGGGGTTGATCAGTTGGTTGAAACCTTGAAGAACCCTGTATTTACAAAAGGTTTGTCCTTCACAAACTTAGTAGACTTTGATGCCCTCTTTGGTCATCGTCGTGATCCAGAAGGGTACCGTGATTCCTTGCAAGAGTTTGATGCGCGTATTCCTGAAATTATTGCCAATATGGGGGATAAGGATCTTCTCATGATTACCGCTGACCACGGCAATGATCCGACCTTTGTGGGAACCGATCATACTCGCGAATATGTACCTCTCCTGCTTTTCAGTAAGAGCCTAGAAGGAAGTGGTCACATTGAAGTGGGGAACTTTGCGGATGTAGCCGCTACTATTGCAGATAACTTTGGCGTGAAGCCATCCATGATTGGATCTAGTTTTTTGGATCAATTAAAATAAGGAGAATCTGGGAATGACATTGATGGATAAGATTAAAGAGACAGCTGCTTTTCTACAGGACAAGGGAATCTCAGCCCCTGAATTTGGGTTGATTCTGGGTTCAGGCTTGGGTGAATTGGCAGAAGAAGTGGAAAATGCCATTGTTGTTGACTATGCAGAAATTCCCAACTGGGGTCAGTCCACAGTTGTCGGACATGCTGGTAAGCTGGTCTATGGGGATTTGGCAGGCCGTAAGGTGCTAGCTCTCCAAGGACGTTTCCACTTCTATGAAGGAAATCCGATGGAAGTCGTGACCTTCCCGGTTCGTGTTATGAAAGCTCTTGGCGCAACAGGGATCATTGTAACCAATGCGGCTGGAGGAATTGAGTATGGCCCAGGTTCCTTGATGCTGATTTCTGATCACATTAACATGACCGGTCAAAACCCATTGATTGGGGAAAACTTGGAAGAATTTGGTCCACGCTTCCCAGATATGTCAGATGCTTATACAGCAGCTTACCGCTCTCGAGCTCGCAAGGTAGCAGCGGTCTTGGACATTGAACTTCAAGAAGGTGTCTATCTAGGAGTTACAGGCCCTACCTATGAAACACCAGCCGAAATCCGTGCCTACCAAACTATGGGAGCTAGTGCCGTTGGGATGTCAACCGTTCCAGAAGTCATCGTAGCTGCCCACTCAGGAATGAAAGTTTTGGGGATTTCAGCCATTACTAACTTTGCTGCAGGCTTCCAAGCTGAACTCAACCATGAAGAAGTGGTGGAAGTGACCCAACGCATCAAAGAAAACTTCAAGTCTTTTGTCAAGGCTGTTTTAGCAGAACTGTAAAATTGAATTTTCGGAGGTCAAAGAGTCAGGAATTGACTCTTTGAGTTTCTGGATAAGAGAACATCAATCAACCACTGCGTTAAAGTTACTTCACGAACTAAAATAGGAAGGTTGAGAATCTGGTCTCAACCTCCTTTAAAAGGAGAAATCATGTCAATCCATATTGAAGCCAAAGCAGGCGAAATTGCTGATAAAATCTTACTTCCTGGGGATCCTCTTCGGGCCAAATTTATTGCAGAGAACTTTTTAGAAGATGCTGTCCTCTTTAACCAAGTCCGTAATATGTTTGGCTATACTGGGACTTACAAAGGTCATCGTGTCAGTGTGATGGGGACTGGAATGGGAATGCCCTCCATTTCTATCTATGCGCGGGAATTGATTGTTGATTACGGGGTTAAAAAGTTAATCCGTGTGGGGACTGCTGGTTCCCTATCAGGAGATGTTCACGTTCGTGAATTGGTTCTAGCTCAAGCAGCTGCAACCAACTCTAACATTATTCGGAACGACTGGCCCATGTATGACTTCCCACAAATTGCTAGCTTTAATTTGCTAGATAAGGCTTACCACATCGCCAAGGACATGGGCTTGACGACCCACGTAGGAAGTGTTCTATCCTCTGATGTCTTTTATTCTAAGTTCTTCAAGGAAAACCTTGAGCTTGGAAAACTTGGAGTCAAAGCCGTTGAAATGGAAGCCGCAGCCCTCTATTACCTGGCTGCACAACACAATGTTGAAGCTTTAGGAATTATGACCATTTCAGATAGTCTTGTAAATCCTGAAGAAGATACAACCGCAGAAGAACGCCAAAACACCTTCACCGATATGATGAAGGTTGGTTTGGAAACCTTGATTGCTGAATAAGAAAGTGGAGCCCCAGGCTCCACTTTCTTAATGGGAGAAAACGTTGGAAAAAAATCAAATTGTAGAAGTAGAAATTGTAGATCTCAGTCATGAAGGGCAGGGAATTGCCAAGGTAGACGGTCGTGTCTTTTTTGTAGACAATGCCCTTCCTGGAGAAGTCATTCGCATGCGAGTCCTTAAGGTCAACAAGAAAATCGGTTACGGTAAGGTAGAGGATTGGCTACAAGTTTCACCTCATCGAAACCAGGAAACCAACTTGACCTATCTTCGAACTGGGATTGCTGACCTGGGCCATCTAAATTATGGTCAGCAATTGCTGTTCAAGCAAGGCCAAGTGAAGCAGAATCTGAAAAAGATTGCTGGACTAGATCATGTAGCAGTTGCCCCAACCCTAGCAGCAGACTCCCCTCTAGCCTATCGCAATAAAGCTGCCGTACCTGTTCGCCGGGTCCAAGGACAACTGGAAAGCGGTTTTTTCAGAAAAAACTCTCATGACTTGATTTCCATTGAAGATTTTTACATTCAAGAAAAAGAAATCGATGCGCTAATCTTGGCGACCCGAAATCTCTTGAGACGCTTGGATTTAAAACCTTATGATGAGAAAGAAGGGACTGGGCTGATTCGTAATATCTTGGTGCGCCGTGCCCATTATACGGGTCAAATGATGCTGGTCTTGGTCACCACTCGCCCCAAGGTCTTCCGGATCGAAGTCTTGATTGAGCAACTGACCAAGGAATTTCCAAATCTGGTTTCAATCCTCCAGAACATCAATGACCAAAAGATCAATGCCATTCTGGGCAAAGAATTCCGCCTCCTCTATGGGAAGGAAACGATTGTAGACCAGATGTTGGGCAATGAGTTTGAAATCTCCGCCCAATCCTTCTACCAGGTTAACACCCCAATGGCTGAAAAACTCTACCAAGTTGCCATGGATATGGCACAACTCAAGGCCGATGACATCGCTATCGATGCCTATTCCGGAATCGGAACCATCGGACTATCCCTAGCCAAACAAGTCGAGCACGTTTACGGAGTTGAAGTCATCCCCAAAGCCGTCGAAGACAGCCAGAAAAATGCCCAACGCAATCACATCGACAATGTGACCTACGTCTGCGACCAAGCCGAAACAGCCATGCAAAACTGGGTGGAACAGGGAATCCAGCCAACCGTCATCTTTGTTGACCCACCACGAAAAGGCCTCACCCCAAGCTTTATCGAAAGCAGTGCCCAAGTCCAACCAGATCGCATCGTCTACATCTCCTGTAACTCTGCCACCATGGCGCGTGATGTGAAACACTACGAAGAACTTGGCTACAAGTTGAAGGAAGTTCAGCCGGTGGATTTGTTTCCGATGACGCACCACGTTGAGTGTGTTTCTCTGCTCGTAAAAGCCTAGAAACCTTTGAACGAAAGGGATAATGAAAAGCCTTGATTGCAAGGCTTTTTGTCGTATGGGGGGAAGTATTAGAATGAGAGTTAAGATTGAATGAGTAGGTTTGATAGCTTGATGTTTGAGTGATTTATTTCCATAAACCCTAGAGGGTATGGAGTTGTTTCCATATACTAGGGGTCAGTGGGAATAAACGTCCCCCCCATAATCTGTTTATAAAAAACTTTTTATCTGGAGAAATAGCGATGTATTAAGTTACACACTTACGATGTTAACATAGAAAATTTAGGACAAAAATATTGATAGCAACAGAAATCAGAATAAGCTAATTGATACAATAGAGTATAAAGAAAGCCTTGGAAATAGCAGTTTCCAAGGCTTTTTAGCTGTCTGTATATAGCTTTCAGACCATTGGGGATGATGCGTTTCGTTGAAAACCCTTAATCTGTAAATCGTTAAATTGTACGCTAATTGTAGTGAGTAGCTGTGAGTGAAAACACCTAGATACTTTTGTATTATAAGGAAATATCCAGAATGAGAGATGAATTTAAGGAATTAGATAAAGTAGGTAAAAGTAAAATTTGAGTTAATCTATTTTCATTGACTCAATATTCCAATTTTTATCGCCCAATTTATAAATCATTACAAAGAATAGTAGCTTAGGTGCCATATGTGTCTCTTATAATTGATATTAACAATTTGGATTTCAGTCAATATCTTGGACAGTTTTTGATAGAATTTTGTGCGTTCTAGGCGCCCCGTGGTTGCCTGGCCTCCTTTTTCTAGTTAGTATCTTTCAGAAACTAACTAGAAAAAAGAGGGTAAAT
>NZ_JAEMED010000027.1 GCF_016458205.1 Streptococcus sp. 121
ACCCATCTTTATTTATAGAAAAGCTTGATCGTTCATAAAAATCATCAGAATTGCAATTATTTATTGCTTGTTTCTGATGATTTTTTTGATAGTTACGCAAAGATATTCAGGGTATGAATAATTCGGGTTTAAATAAACAGTTAGCCTTTAACCTGAATATTATCGACAAATTTTGTTTGAGTGTGTTAATACTCATTAAATTTCAAAATCTGACGTTGTCAAGCCTCTTCGGTGAACTTTAGTTCTACCATCATCGGCTTTCCTAGTCATCTTTTTGAAATTTTTCGAGTATTCCGATTTAGAAGTTAGTTAAGTATAAGAAATCTTGATGTTGGTAAAGATATGAGTATGAGACGAAAGAAGTTCCATTTGAGTATGGTATTCGATAAATTTTTAAGAGTACTAATTTAAAAAAGATTCTAGCAGGGAATAAATCTACTAGAATCTTTCGTGCGTTTGTCGTGAGGAAAAGCCCTCAAACCTGTGAGAGCTATATTTTTCCATTAACGATTTATCGACACCAAGCGGGTTAAACCAACATCAATATCAATTTTTTTAAGTCTGCTATCTCCTGAAATATCATGTGAAAGCAACTTTAAGCCAGATCTTCTTTTGTGAAAGTCAGTAAGTTGTAACCATTTACAAGTCATCAAATACCAACAAACAAGATCCTTTTCTTTCTTACTCCCCTCTGTAAGAATCCTGTTCATTTCTTCTCTAAGCTCTAAACTTTTAGATGAAGAGACTTTTTCAGTTTCAACGGAATGGTTTAATAATTGGTGAAAATGAACGGTAGAAAAAGGGGAAACTATTCGGTAAAAATGAGGATAGTTACGCTCCAAATCGGGACTGAGATAAAGACAGAATGTCAGAATTTCTTCATGGGTTAAGAATCGCATATCCAGCTTAAAATGATAAAATTGATTCCATTCTTTCCAAATTAAGTAGCCAAAAACAAATAGAACTAAAATATGGAATGACACCATCTAATCACCTCTTTCCTCACTTTTACTGCAAAGCAATTGAACTTCCTTTCGAAGTCTCCGATTTTCTGACCTCAAAGATTCTATATCCATTTGGTATCCTTGATTCACATCCTTCAAAGTCGCACAAGATTCTCTATAAATTCTAAATGCAAAAGACCAAACTCGAAATTGCAGTCCAAATAAAATCAAAATAAACAACAGACCAACCCCTATGGGGATAGAATAAGAAAAATAATCTTTAAAATAACCTAAAATTTCCACCAAGGCCCTCTCCTCCTAGTGCAATAGCACTCAGCTTCAATACTATCTCTTAATTCGTAATTGGTGGAATATAAGGCAATCACCGGATAATAGTTTATCATCATTATTCTATCATAGTGTTTTGATTTTGACTTTAGGGAACCTAAAGAAGAAGCAAAAAAGGCAGGCATTGCCCACCTACTACTTTCCGATTAAAATCTAATCGCGATCATCATACCCTTTTGGATGGCTTGAATGCCAGGCCCAAGCGGTTTCGATGATTTTTTCGATATTGTCGAATTGCGGTTTCCAGCCCAAAATCTCACGCGCCTTATCTGAGGAGGCGATGAGGGTATCCGGATCCCCAGGTCGGCGATCCGTCATTTCGGCTGGAATTTCCTGGCCGGTGACTTTACGGGCTGCTTCTAAAATTTCCAAGTTTGAAAAACCGGTAGAGGAACCTAAGTTGAATGCAGCTGATTCATTGCCAGCACGGAGGTATTCAACTGCTAAAAGATGGGCATCTGCTAAATCAAAGGGATGGACATAGTCCCGAACATTTGTTCCATCAGGAGTATTGTAATCATCTCCAAAAATCATGATTTTATCCCGAACTCCCTGTGCCACTTGCAAGACGATCGGAAGCAGGTGAGTCTCTGGTCCATGATCCTCCCCAATGGAACCGTCTGGTTTAGCACCAGCTACATTGAAGTAGCGCAAGGGGACAAATTTAATGCCATAAGCTTGATCGGCCCACTTCATAATGGTTTCCATCATCAGCTTACTTTCACCATAGGGATTGATTGGTTTTTGTGGAGTTGTTTCCAAAATCGGAAGTTCCTCAGGTATGCCATAGGTTGCGGCTGTAGAAGAGAAGACAATGTATTTCACGTTCGCTTCATTCATAACTTCCAACAGTTTAACCATCCCCACCGTGTTATTGTCAAAATACTTCAAAGGCTCTACCATTGATTCAGCAACCAAGGAATAGGCTGCAAAGTGAATAACGGCGTCGATATCTGGATTTTCTTGGAAAACCCGACGCATGAAAGCTTGATCAGCTAGGTCACCTTCATAGAATACCGCATCAGGATGAACAGCAGCTCGGTGCCCTGTCACCAAATTATCCACGACGACCACACGCTCGTCCCCTTGGGAAATCAAACGGTCAACCATATGAGAACCGATATATCCGGCTCCACCTAAAACTAAAATGGCCATTGGTCGTTACTAACTCCTTTTTTATCATAAACCAGTCCCAAAAACGAACTCCGCTATTCCGCAAAGAGTTCGTTGTGGGCATCATCTTACTTTATTTCACTTCTTGCTTATAAAAAGCTTGGAGAGCTTCTTGCCAGGTTGGGATGGTAAAACCAGTTGCTTTGGCTTTTGTCAAATCCATGGTTGAGTTGAAAGGGCGTTTGGCCTTGGCTGGAAACTGGCTAGAATCTACCGGTTTTACTTCTACATCCGTGTCTTTCAGAATTTCAGCCGCAAAATCAAACCAGGTTGTATCTTCCGCCGCATCATTAGAGAGGTGGTAATAACCATATTCATGCTGGTTATCCGCCAAATGGACCATAAATTCTGCCAGGGTTCGGGTCCAAGTTGGACGACCGTGTTGATCATTCACCACTGTTAGAACCGAATGATTCTTAGCTAAGTTCTGCATGGTAAAGACAAAGTTTTTCCCATAATTTCCAAAGACCCATGCAGTCCGAATGATATAGTAACGACTAGAGATTTTTTCTACCAGCTCTTCTCCCATCCGTTTTGTTCGACCATATTCCGTTTGCGGATCTGCTGGATCATCGACTTGCCATTCTTGTCCAACAGGTTTGTCCCCATTGAAAACATAGTCTGTGGAAATGTAGACCATGGTTGCACCATGGGCCTCAGCAGCACGCGCTACATTTTCTGTCCCTGTAACATTGATCGCGTAATCCAATTCCTTGCCTTCGTCCTCTGCCGCATCCACAGCTGTATAGGCTGCACAGTGATAAACCAATCTTGGCTTCACTTCCGCAAAAACACGCTCCACTTCTTCCTGCTTGGTAATGTCCATTCCTGCCACATCGAGGGCTACATAGTCCTGACCAAGCTCATCCAAATAATGCACCAACTCCGTACCGAGTTGACCTTTCGCTCCTGTAATGAGAATCATCCTATATCCTTTCTATTCTGAACGTTCCTTGATGACATAAATTGGCCGATTTTTTGTTTCCATAAAAATCTTACCAATATACTTCCCGAGAATTCCGATCGTTAATAATTGAAAACCTCCCAAAAAGAGGATAATGGAGACCATCGACGGCCAACCTGCGGTTGGATCCCCATACAAAAGGGTCCGTACAATCACCAATCCGGCAAGGGCAAAAGCCAGCAAGCAGGACAGAGCACCACCCACAAAAGCAATCGCCAGAGGTGCATCCGAAAAATTGACAATTCCCTCTAAAGAGTAACGAAAGAGCTGCCAAAAATTCCAGCTTGTCTCCCCCGCCACGCGCTCCACATTCTTGTATTCCAAATATTCGGTCTTAAAGCCAACCCAAGAGAAAATCCCCTTGGAAAAGCGATTGTACTCCGTCACATCTAGAATGGCATCCACCATCTGCCGCCGCATCAGACGGAAATCACGGGCACCGTCAACCATTTGTACTTGACTAATCCGGTTAATCAGACGGTAAAACATGCGCGCAAAGAAGGACCGAATCGGTGGTTCCCCATCTCGAGTCACCCTACGCGTTCCCACACAATCCAAGTCTGGATCAGCCTCCAAACGCTGAACCATTTCCACCAATAACTCCGGTGGATCTTGAAGATCCACATCCATCACGGTTACGAGCTCCCCATGGGCTTCCTGCAGCCCAGCATAAAGAGCGGCTTCCTTCCCAAAGTTTCGAGAAAAGGACAAATAGGTCACTTTAGAATCCTTGGCTGCTAATTCCCGAAGCACTTCTAGTGTCCCATCTCGGGAGCCATCGTTCACAAAAATGTATTCAAATTCCTGATCCAACTGAGGCTGGACTTTTTCCATAGCCTGGTAAAAAAGGGGCAGGGCCTCTTCTTCGTTAAAGCATGGAACTATTACTGAAATCGTCATCTCGATCTCCTCTTCTGTTCATTCTTTTCTAGTATACCATATCCCACAAAAATCTCGGATTACTTCTGATAAACTTCGATATCAAATGATTTCTGAGAGTCCACAACTTCTTGATAAAGTTCCAAATCCTTACTCAGGAGATTATTGGTGTAAACCCCGTCAATACCTCGGTTAAGAATTTTCGATAAGGTCGCAAAGCCATCTACGGTGTGAACGAAGACCAAGCGATTCGATTCATGAATCTGTGAAATCAGTGAGTCTGTCAAGCGTTCATCCTTTTGAGGTAACGTCACAGCTAAAATATGGGGCTTATCCTTCAGACTTTTTACGATGGCTTCTTCTTTCATCTCAGAAGCATACAAGGTTAGGATATAATTCTTAAAGGTTCCCATTTCTTCCAACATTTGATAGTCCTCAGGTTTATAAAGCTGGACAAGAATCCGGTCTGCCAAACTCGGATCCATTTTTTCGACAGCTTGAGCTAGGATGCGGTACTGCTCTTCAATTTCCTCTTGTGTACGGTCCTTAACCTTGGTATCTGTCACGACGATCATATCCGGGTTTAGTTCCATTTGCTTGAGAATATCCTCCCAAAAAAGAGTTGTATATTGGGCCTGGATATTGTTGACATCCTGTGTCTTAGACTGTTCCCAGTCCTGACTCGTTGGTGCATCACTCTCCCAATCATGAACCGCTGCCAGGCGACCATCCTGAGTCAGATTGAGATCAAATTCAAACATGCGATGCCCCAAGGAATAATTCTGTTTTAATGCCTGCAAGGAATTACTGTAGGCCGAGAGAAATCCTGCCTCTCGCATGGTTCCACCGGCATGAGCTATCAAGCGCTTTTCCGCTAGAATTTTTTTCAGGTCGGTCCTTTTCGCTTGGATTCCCACCTCGGTTCCCTGATGGCTTAGATCTTGTCCCAGAGTCGCTTCAAGGGTCTCTTTGGGAAGATAAGTCCTTCCAAGCCAATCTTCCTCCCTCTTGTCATATGGGAATTGGTAGCCATTTTTTCGAAGTTTATCCGGATCTAGGTGGACTGTCCAGGCCACCCGCCCGGCTTTTGTATAACGTTTCTCTGATTCTGGTTTTAAACCTGCTTTTTGAAAAACAGTTTGAACGGGATAGAGATCCCGTTCCAGACGTTCTTTCATCTGTACCCGGTCATATAAAGCGACTACAATTCCAATTCCAGCAATCCCTAACAGAATTCCTAAGCATTTTTTCTTCAGAATCTTCCCCTCCAAAATAGACACAAGAGGCAAGAATGAAACCATTCCGCCTCTTGTTCTCTTATTTAATCACTTCCTGGGTTTTAGCATAGTTGGCTTCTACAGCTTCTTTTTCGCCCTTCCACCAATCTTCATTTTCTTTATACCAGGCAATTGTTTCTTTTAGACCAGCCTCAAAGTCTGTGAATTCAGGTTTCCAACCCAATGCATCTCGTAACTTGCTAGCATCAATGGCATAACGCAAATCATGGCCTGCACGGTCTGTTACATGGTCGTAGGCATCCGGTGCTTGACCCATTTCCTTCAAAATGAGTTCCAGCACCTCTTTATTGTTTTTCTCACCGTCAGCCCCGATTAGATAGGTCTCCCCAATTTTTCCTTTGGTCAAAATCGTCCAAACACCTGAGGAATGATCATTGGTGTGAATCCAGTCGCGCACATTCTTCCCTTCGCCATACAATTTAGGGCGAATACCACTCAAAATATTGGTGATTTGACGCGGAATAAATTTCTCAATATGCTGATAGGGTCCATAGTTGTTGGAGCAATTGGAAATAGTCGCTTTTACGCCAAAGGAACGTACCCAAGCCTTAACGATCAAGTCCGACGCAGCCTTGGTTGAGGAATAGGGGGAAGACGGGTTGTATGGTGTCTCCGCCGTAAACTTCTCACCTGGGCCTTCGCCCTTGCCTGGGAGATCTTCCCGCAATGGAAGGTCTCCATAAACCTCATCTGTAGATACGTGATGGAAACGAAGATCGTACTTCCGAGCCGCTTCCAAAAGGGTATAAGTCCCAATAAAGTTAGTATCCACGAAAGGACGAGGATCATTGAGAGAGTTATCATTATGACTTTCTGCAGCATAATGGACAATCGCATCCGCATCCTGAGCCAAGCGATCCACGACTTCTGCATCCGCAATATCCCCTACAACCAATTCCACTCGGTCTCCCAAAATGGACTCGATGTTTGCTTTATTCCCTGCGTAGGTCAATTTATCTAAAACAGTAATGTGTACGTCTGGGAAATTGTTATATACATAGTGTACAAAGTTTGAACCGATAAAACCTGCGCCACCGGTCACAATAATATTTTTAAATGTCGACACACTTTCTCCTATCTGCTTGTAAATATTTTTGTAAATAGCTGATCTTTTTAAAGTCTTTCCGATTATTTTGATTTGCCCTGTATGAATCTTTAGAGGAAGCTTGGTAAATTTTTAGATATTGTTCAAGCGTGGGTAGGTAGTAAACAACTCCGTCTGTATGGAGCTCCTCTAAACTTATTAATGGAATTCTTGCAAATTCTGGCAAGGTATCCATAACACCAAACTCTACTGACAGATGACCTCTCTGAAATTCATGCTCATGAATATCTACTAACCGATAGCCTAAGTTCTCCATCATTTCCGCGATTTCTTTCCAATGGTAGAGACGCTCCTCATCTGGAGCTTCCCAACCTCTAGAATCTCCAGGAACATGGATATCGATATCACCAGCTTGCCAGTCTTTAGAAGTTCGCACCTCAAAACCTAGTGAACCCATTAGTAAAGGAGTTATCCCTAAGAGATTTAGTTGTCTCGCAATCTCTAAAAAAGCCTCAAACAATCAAAGATCCTCTTTATTTAATGGAGCCACATCCTTTAATAGAGGATGATTCTCATCAGCTTCACTTACTTCCGCAGCATCCAAGTCCGCCCATTGAATGCCAAGACTAGGATCTGCATAATTCACAAAGGCATATTTAGGTTTCAACTCCAAAGCCCAGTAATCATTCACCAAATAGCTATAGGCTACCTTATCGGATAAAACTTGGAAACCATTGGCTACACCGCGAGGAACAAAAATCCCTTTAGAAGCATCAATTTCAGTTTGGTAAACATTTCCAAAACTTGGGCCTTGACGCAAGTCCACCCAGGCTCCCAAAACACGACCTTCGTCAGCTACAGAAATGTATTTATCCCATGGTTCAGCATGCAAACCACGAAGTACATTTTTACTTGAGAAGCTGACATTATTTTGAAGTTTTCCTTCCGCAAAAAAGGACTCAGGAAAACCAAGAGGGAGCATTTTTTCTTTTTGGAAATTCTCTTTAAACCAGCCACGATTATCCCCATGAACAGGAATATCAAATTCTAGCATGCCCGGAATAGCCTCAATGGGACGAGCTGCTAATGTTTTGCCAAAAAAGTTCTCAGACATTTTCTTCTCCAATCAAACGCAAGAGGTATTGACCATACTCATTTTTCTTAAGTGGTTGGGCCAAACGGTAAACTTGTTCCCGGCTAATGTAACCCATACGATAAGCAATTTCTTCAAGGTTAGCAACCTGTACATTTTGCATCCGTTGAACGGTTTCAATATACTGTGCCGCTTCCAACAAACTCTCGTGTGTTCCTGTATCCAACCAGGCAAAACCACGGCCCATCAATTCCACTGAAAGATCCCCACGATCCAAGTAAGCCTTGTTGACATCCGTGATTTCCAACTCCCCTCGAGGACTCGGTTTGATATTCTTGGCAATTTCAACTACAGAATTATCATAGAAGTAGAGACCTGTTACCGCGTAGTTGGAACGAGGCTGCTCTGGCTTCTCTTCAATGGAAATCGCGTTCATCTGCTCATCAAACTCGACAACTCCAAAACGCTCAGGGTCCTTAACCTGGTAACCAAAAACGGTCGCACCGGACTCCTTTTGCGCAGCTTTTTGCAAAAGCTTAGTCAAACCAGGGCCATGGTAAATATTATCTCCCAAAATCAGCGCAACCGCATCATTCCCGATGAAATCTGCGCCGATAATAAAGGCTTGCGCCAATCCATCTGGACTTGGTTGAACTGCATAGGACAAGGAAATACCTAATTCAGATCCATCTCCCAAAAGTTCCTCAAAACGGGGCAGGTCTGTCGGTGTAGAGATAATTAAAATCTCTTGAATCCCTGCCAACATCAAGGTTGAAAGAGGGTAATAAATCATTGGTTTATCATAAACCGGCATTAGCTGTTTGGAGGCTGCCCGCGTAACCGGATATAGGCGCGTACCGGAACCACCCGCTAAAATAATACCTTTCATGCGTCTTCCTTTCTTCATACGAGCTGATTAGCTCTCTTTGATAACGGAATCTGGAATGTAACCCGACACTCACAGAATCCCAGACATTCCTATTCTATCATTTTTGTGAAAAAAAGTCTGAATGACTTTGCTTTAGGTTGCAATAACCCCAAAAGCAACATTTACCGTTCAGAACGTTTTCAAGACATTTCAGAACATCTTAGCATGATATTACATTTTACATGATAAACTAGCAGCGTAGAGAAGTTTCTCATTTGAGACCTCGAGAATCCCTTCTCCTGGAAGACGGTGACTCCCCGAAAACTATCATAAGGAGGACATGCCTATGAAAAGCATGAAAACTTCAAATCTGATAGAAAGGAGGAGCATTCTTTTGACTCGCTTTGAGTTAGTAATGGCATTACTGAGTCTTGGTTGTTACATCAACGACACAGTTCGTACCTTACTAGAAATTCTAAGTAAGAGAAAAAAGAACTAGCCGTCCTACTTTGACCCTGTAGACGGCTAGTTCTATGTCGTTTAAACTGAGTCACCGTTTTACGGCTCTACTCTGAGGTTAGGTTCCCGCCTAACCTCTTTTCTATTTCAGTTTACCATAGCTACTTTTAAAAACCAAGTAAAAAGCGAAGGTTTATTCTGGAAATCCCTCTCCAAACTTTACTTTTACCCCTTTCAATGGTATGATAATCTCACCTGACAAATTGTCAGATAATTCATTTTCTTCGGAAAAATAGAAAAGGGGATTTTCATGTCACGAGTTAAAGACTATATCCAAAGCACTTTCCAAGACGTCCAAGCACGTAACCCTCACGAAGCTGAATTTCTTCAAGCTGTTGAAGAATTATTCGCAACCCTCGAGCCTGTCCTAGAAGCTCATCCAGAATATCTGGATGAGAACATCCTAGCCCGTATGGTGGAACCTGAACGCGTGATTAGCTTCCGTGTCCCTTGGACTGACAAAGACGGAAAAGTCCAAGTTAACCGTGGCTACCGTGTCCAATACAACTCAGCAGTTGGTCCTTATAAAGGGGGACTCCGCTTCCACCCTTCCGTCAACCAGTCCATTCTGAAATTCCTCGGCTTCGAGCAGATTTTCAAAAACGTTTTGACTGGACTACCCATTGGTGGTGGGAAAGGCGGTTCCGATTTTGACCCTAAAGGAAAAACGGACGCTGAGATTATGCGCTTCTGCCAAAGCTTCATGAGTGAGCTGCAAAAACATATCGGCCCATCTCTGGATGTTCCTGCCGGCGATATCGGAGTCGGAGCGCGTGAAATCGGCTATTTGTACGGCCAATACAAACGCCTACGCCAATTCGATGCGGGTGTCTTGACCGGTAAACCTCTGGCATTCGGCGGTTCTCTCATCCGCCCTGAAGCGACTGGCTATGGCCTCGTCTACTTCACCGAGAACATGCTTGAGGCCAACGGCAAATCCTTCAAAGACCAGACTGTCCTCATTTCCGGATCTGGAAATGTCGCCCAGTATGCTCTTCAAAAAGCAACCGAGCTCGGTGCTACAGTCATCGCAGTCTCCGATTCCAACGGTTACATCATTGATGAGAACGGCATTGATTTTGATCTTTTGGTTGAAATTAAAGAAAAACGCCGTGCCCGCCTAACCGAATATGCAGCCGAAAAAGCTAGCGCCCGCTACTATGAAGGAAGCGTCTGGGACTACCAAGGCAAGGCCGACATCGCCCTTCCTTGTGCTACCCAAAACGAAATCAACGGCGCACAAGCTGCTGCCCTTATCCAAAACGGTGTCTATTGTGTCGCTGAAGGGGCTAACATGCCTTCCGACCTTGATGCCATCAAAGTCTACAAAGAAAATGCGGTCCTCTATGGCCCAGCCAAAGCAGCTAACGCCGGCGGCGTAGCCGTTTCTGCCCTCGAAATGAGCCAAAACAGCCTCCGCCTATCTTGGACACGAGAAGAAGTAGACCAACGACTCCAAAGCATCATGGAGAACATCTTCAATACCGCTAAAACAACAGCCGAAACCTACAATCTTGGCAATGATTACCTCGCAGGAGCTAACATCGCCTCCTTTGAACAAATCGCCAACGCCATGATCGTACAAGGTGTTGTGTAAGCCCCAGTATCAAACCCCTTTGCGCTTGAGAACGAAGGGGTTTAATGTATCATTAAATGGGGGAGTCGAAAAAATGTCTTATACTCGAAACAGTTCGAAATCTGAAAAGGCAATCCGATGAAGACAGAACTTAGGGTTCGGCGAAGAGGATTAACACATTCAGATTTTGAAATGTAATGAGTATTATTAAGTCGATACAGTTGGAAATCATCCTATCTCCTAAAAAAAGACACGGAAATCCAATGATGATAGCTCAACAGGTCTGGAAGACCTGTTGAATATTATGGATAAGGCGTGGAAACACGCAATCAATAAGTTCATCAAAGAGACTTGATAAGGTCAGGTTTTGAAATCCAATGAGTATGAAATCCTAGAAAACTATTAACTTCATGCCCCAAAAATGCCCCAAAACAAAAGAAAAAGCCCTTCCTACCCCTATGAAAGGCTGGTAGAATAGGCCTTTTTCAGCAAGATTATTTTACAGCGTCTTTAAGAGCTTTACCTGCTTTGAAGGCAGGAACTTTTGAAGCTGCGATAGTGATTTCTTTACCTGTTTGTGGGTTACGTCCTTTACGTGCTGCACGCTCACGAACTTCGAAGTTCCCGAAACCGATCAATTGTACTTTTTCACCTTCTGCAAGGTAGTCTGTAACTGCTGCGAAGACAGCGTCTACTGCTACTGCAGCGTCTTTCTTAGTCAATTCTGTTGCTTCTGCAACCTTAGCAATCAAATCTTGTTTGTTAGCCATTTGTAAGAATCCTCCATAAATTTTCTAACAGTACATATCATAACTCAAAAGGATAAGAAAAGCAAGTATAAAAAGCAATTCCGCGCTTTTCTTCAGAAAAAGAAACCGGTCTAGGCGTAGTGAATCAGGATGGCCCAAGCATCCTCCCCTGTATGGGTTTGAATAATGGAACCCGTCTCCAACACAGAGATAGGAGCCTCCAAAAAGGGTTGCAACTGCGCCTTCATTTCTTCCGCAAAATCTGATTTTCCTGCATAGGAAATACCAATTTCACGAATAGAACGTCCCTGCAAACCGGCCTTCAATTCATCTAGCCATTTCTTGAACGTTTTTGCTCCACGACCTTTGACAATGGGACGCAACTCATGATCAACCATTTCCATGACCACTCGAATATTTAAAAGGGAACTGATAAGACCGGAAACGCGACCAATACGCCCCCCCTTCACAAGATTTTCAAGGGTGGAGACACCGATATATAGTTCCGTTTTTTCGCGAACTTGCTCGATTTCTTTCAAAATCTCTTCCAAGCTAGCCCCAGCTTGAGCAAGGCGAGCTGCTGCTACCACTTGGAATTTTTGAGCCTGGTCTGTAAAGGAAGAATCAATTACCTCTACCTTAGCCCCGGACAAGCTCGCTCCCTGTCTAGCTGCTTCTACAGTCCCTGATAAGGCGTGGGACATGTGAATAGAGACAATTTGATCATAGTCCTCTGCCAATCGGCCATAGACCTCCGCGAAAACACCAACCGGTGGCTGACTGGTCTTTGGTAAATGCTTGCTAGATTTCATCAGGCGAAGGAATTCTCCCTCCTTCAAGTCTGCATCCGAATAGAGAATCCCATCTACCATTACGGACAAAGGAATTACCTGAATTCCTAGTTCCTTTACCAACTCCTCCTCAATGGTAACAGAGGAGTCTGTTACAACTGCAATTTTTGTCATACATACCTACTTCTACTCAGTAATCTTAGTCCTATTATAACAAATTCCCCACAAAAACCTCAATGTTTTTGCAAGAGCTCACGCGCCTGATTCATAGCCGATTCCGTCAAGACCTCACCAGCCAACATACGCGCGATTTCTTCGACCCGCTCGTCCATTTCTAAAAGGCGTACCCGGGATACCGTAGAAATCTCATCCGATATTTTTTCAATGAAAAATTGATAATCGGCAATGGCAATCACCTGAGGAAGATGAGAGATCGCAAGGACTTGTCCATGACTCCCTATCTTATGAATTTTCTGGGCAATGGCTTGGGCAACGCGACCAGAGACACCCGTATCGACTTCGTCGAAGACAATACTGGTCTTGCCCTCTTTACGGGAAAAGGCCGATTTAATAGCCAGCATTAACCGAGATAATTCTCCACCACTGGCCACTTTGACAAGGGGTTTAAAATCTTCCCCAGGATTGGTGGAGATGTAAAACTCAATTTGTTCATTTCCATCTCGGCTAAACTTACTCTTGGTAAATCGGACCTGAAATCTGGCCTTATCCATATAAAGGTCTTGGAGCTCCAGCTGGATCTCCGCTTCTAACTGTTGCGCAAGTACATGGCGTGCCTGGCTCAATTTTTGAGCTAGATTGACCAAGGTCCCTTCCTCTTCCTTAAGCTTATGAGCGAGGTCCGTAGATGAAGTTTCGTTGCCTGTCAGCAGATTGTATTCTTGAGAAATTTTTTCAAAATATTCCAAGACTTCTTGAACGCTTCCACCATATTTACGGCTAATGGCGTAAATCACATCCAGACGACTCTCAATGTGAAGCAAGCGATTGGCGTCAAAATCGAGGGAGGAAAGGTGATCTTCAAGGCGCCGAGTCGCGTCTTCAAGGCTATAATATGCCTCTGACACTTGCTCAGCCAGCTCCTTATAAAGAGAATTATAATCTTCAAGACTCTCTAAATCGCCAAGGGCCGATCGAATTTTACCAAGGGAAGACTGATCTTCTTCGTCCAATAGATGGAAGGCCGAGGTCAAGGTGTCCGCAATTAATTTATGATTGAGAAGTTGTTCTCGCTCCTGCTGTAGTTCTTGATCTTCCCCAGGTTTCAGGGCTGCCTCTTCAATCTCAGCTAGTTGAAATTCCAACATTTCAATCCGAGCACTGTGCTCAGCTTCTTGATTTTGCTGGAGGCGCAAATCTTTGCGGAGGGTACGGTAACGGTCAAAGCTTTGAGCATAGCTTTGCTTGAGCCGATGAAAATCAGCATCACCAAATTCATCCAATAAACGCCCATGCCACTGGGCACGCATTAGTTCCTCTTGGTCATGCTGGCCATGAATGTCAACCAAATGCTGGCCAACTGCACGCAAGACTGAGAGGTTGACCATCTGTCCATTAATACGGCTGACACTACGGCCATTTTGGAAAATTTCACGGCGGATAATCAACTCCTCGCCAACTTCAATCCCCTGCTCCTCTAAAATGTTTGAAATATCTTGGGGTTTCTCTAATGAAAAGAGGCCTTGGATCTCGGCTTTAGGCATCCCGTGTCGAATCACATCCGTTGTAGCACGACTCCCAAGCATCATGTTCATAGCATCAATGATAATCGATTTACCCGCCCCGGTTTCACCCGTCAAAACCGTCATTCCCTGATCAAAATTTAGGGAGATTTCCTCGATAATGGCAAAATTTTTGATTGAAATTTCTAATAACATAACCTTACCAATTTTCTAGTGCATCTGACATTTCCTGCGAATCTACTCCAGTCTTGACAACAATCAAGACCGTGTCATCGTCAGATAAAATAGTGAAAATATCCGAAGAATAGCGGGACCAGACCTCTTTTTTGAAAAGCAAGGCCTGGCCAGGTGTAACCTGAATGGAAATCATGTTATCCTGACGCATCACATGCAGAATCGGCGTTTTTTTGACAGCCGGCTGTACTTGGTAGCCAACCTCACCTCCCTTGACAATCCCCAATTCACGAAGATCTCGGGAAACTGTTGCTTGCGTCGCCACCAATCCTTGACTGGCCAAGAAATCCATAATTTCTTTTTGTCCTCGCACTGTTTTTTGCTGGATCAAGGACCGTATGAGGGCCTGGCGGTGTCCCTTATCTATCTTAGAATGTTTCATGTGCCTTCTTTACCGTTTCTTTTATTTGTTCAAGAGGAAGAGCTGGACTGTTATCCCGTTTTAAGTAGAGCAAAAACTCCATATTCCCTTGACCACCGGTTATGGGAGAAAAGTCCACCCCATGGACTCCAAATCCCAGCCCTTGAGCCATGGTCATGACCCGATTCAAAACTTCTTCATGGACCTTGGCTTCCTTTACAATCCCCTTTTTGCCAATGGCTTCCCTACCTGCCTCAAACTGCGGCTTGACAAGGGCCACTACCTGGCCCTTGTCTTCTAGCACAGCTGCTAAACTGGGTAAAATGAGACTTAGAGAAATAAAACTGACGTCAATAGAGGCGAAACTTGGTTGTGGCTGAAAATCTTGCGGATCCGCATAACGGAAATTGTATTGTTCTCGGCTGATCACACGAGGATCCTGACGAAGTTTCCAAGCCAATTGATTGGTTCCAACATCCACGGCGTACACTTGCTTGGCACCTGCCTGCAACATAACATCTGTAAAACCTCCTGTAGAGGCACCAATATCGATGGTATATTGGTCAGTGAGATCAATACCGAAAACATCCAATGCCTTCGCTAATTTCAAACCACCCCGACTGACATAAGGCAGGGTCTCACCCTTGAGTTTTAAAGGGGTATCTGCTAGGATTTTCTCCCCAGGTTTATCAAAACGGTGACCAGAGTCTTGGTGCAAAACCAAACCTGCCATAACCCCCCGTTTAGCCTGTTCCCTTGTTTCAAAAAGGCCTTGGTGCAAGGCCAAAACATCCACTCTTTCCTTAGTTGCCAATTGCAAGTCCTTCAATTCTTTCCTTCATTATTTGAGCGTCAAACCCTTGCTCCTCCAATTTTTGGAGTAAGCGATCAATCTGGGCTAATAAATCCCTCAGCAAGGTCTTCGCAGCATCCAAGCCATAAAACGCAGGATAGGTCGCTTTTTGAGCAGCAACATCCTTTTTGGGAGTTTTTCCTAACTCTTCAAAACTAGCCGTTTCATCTAAAATATCATCGCGAACCTGAAAAGCTAAACCAAGCAGCTGACCTAATTGATCTAAATCTTCAGCCGTTTGCTCATCAACGTCAGCTAAAATCCCAGCAGCCACAAACGGAAAGTGCAGGAGTCGACCCGTTTTATGGTGATGAATTTGCTCCAATTGCACTAGGGTGATGGCCTGGCCTTCCGAACGGATATCCAAACTCTGCCCGCCAACCATCCCGTAGGTACCAGAAGCCAATGAAAGAAGATTTGTGAGCTTCACGACTTTCGGAGCAGGAAGTTGAGCTTGTGCTAATAGCGCAAAGGCATCCAAGAAGAGACTATCCCCTGCCAAAATAGCGGCTGCCTCCCCATATTTTTTATGGTTTGTGAGTTGTCCTCTACGGTAGTCATCATCATCCATTGCTGGTAAATCATCATGAATCAAACTTCCTGTATGGATCATCTCTAAGGCCGCTGCCACTTTCAGATGACCTTCTTCGATTTTGAGTCCAAATCCTTGAAGAAGGTCCAGTAGAATCAAGGGCCTTAGTCGTTTTCCGCCTGCCTCAATGGAATAGAGAATACTCTCAACCAAGACTGGGTCCGGACTATCGGATTGATAGAATGCTTGGAGGACATCCTCCAGGGCTTGAGTCTGTTGCTTCATGATTTCATTTCCGTTTCTTGACCATTAGCCCCCATTATGGTGACCATGGTTTTTTCAGCATCTTGCAGGGTCTTTTGGAGCTCTTGACTTAAGATCATTCCTTTCTGAAACTCCTGTAAGGCTTCTTCCAAGGGAACTTCCCCTTGCTCCAACCGTCGGACCAAAAGCTCCAATTCCTGCATTTTTTCTTCAAACGTCTGATTCTTGGACATGGGTTACCTCTACTTCTAATTGACCATCCTGTAACTGAATGGACAAGCTATCTCCTGGCTGGACTAGTTCGACATTGGAAACAATTCTTTCCTGCTTACGAACCAAGGCATAACCGCGCTGGAGTATTTGACTTAATTCTAACTGTAAAAGAGCATCACTCGCCACTTGAAACCGTTGTTGAGCCTTCTGGACCAAGAGATGCATGGATCTCCGCAAGTCCTTGTCCAATACAAGCACTTCCTGGTTAAGCCGCTCAAGTTGAGGGCTTGGGCTTTGCCGCACCAAGGCCTGATTGAGAAGCTGATAGCGGTGACTGACTGCTTGCAGACGGCGGTCCAAGACCTGGCTAAGCTGTTGATCTAGATGATCTAGTTTCTGCAAATAAGTATCGTAAAGTCGCTCAGGTTGGCGGAATAGAATGGATTGCTGAATCCGTTCCAAGCGCTCTCCCTTTACCTTCAGCTGCTGGTCCACAACTTGCTTCAATCGCAATTGGCTACGCTCCAGAGCTAGGAAATAATCAGCTTTGGTATAAGGCGTCGCCAATTCTGCCGCTGCGGTAGGAGTTGCCGCCCGCTTGTCCGCCACAAAATCTGCCAGGGTGACATCCGTTTCGTGGCCTACACTTGAAATCACAGGTAGGCGAGATTCGAAGATGGCTCGAACCACGACTTCTTCGTTAAAAGCCCAGAGGTCTTCCATTGAACCACCTCCGCGGCCGACGATCAGAACATCCAGGTCCTCCGCCTGATTGGCCTTTTGTATCTGAGCCGCAATTTCCTCTGCCGCACCCTCACCTTGAACCTTAGCCGGATACAGCCGAATACTCAAACCAGGAAAGCGCCGATTCACTGTCGTGATAATATCTTGAATAACCGCTCCACTCTGGCTGGTCACTACCCCAATCTTTCGATTAAAAGCCGGTAATTCCTGCTTGTGCTCAGACTTAAAATAACCCGCTTGCGTAAGTTCTTTTTTTAGTTGTTCAAAACGAAGAGCCAATTCTCCAACGCCAGCTGGCTCAGCCTGTTCAATCAAAATGGAGTAGGAACCGTTCGGGGCATATAATTGGACACGCCCCACAACATTCAATTGCTGACCTTCTTCTAAGGTGAAAGGCAATTTCTTAAAAATAGGCCCCCACATAGTCGCCTGAATCACTGCCTGATCATCTTTCAAAGAAAAATACTGGTGATTGGGACGGACCCGAAAATTAGAGACCTGACCGGTCAAAAAGACCCGTTCTAGATAGGGATCCTTGTCAAACTTCCGTTTCAGATAGTTGGTTAAGGTTCCAACGGAAAGGTATTCTGCCATCGATAGTTCCTATAGTTCTAAATCCGCATATGGGGTCCTATACCCAATTTGCAGTAAGGTCCCATCTTTCACCAGGAGCGGACGCTTGATCAGCATACCATCTGTTGACAATAATTGAGCCGCCTCTTTTTGACTCATTGACGAAATCTGATCTTTTAGCCCCAACTCCCGATACTTATTTCCACTCGTGTTGAAAAAAGCCTTGATTGACCAGGTTCCCTGATCCATCCAAGCTTCCAACTGTGCTGGACTAGGTGCCTCTTGGGTCAAGTCGATAAAGTGACTTTCAATACCCAAGCTTTTTAATTCTTTTTCTGCTGCCTTACTTGTCGTGCAGCGTGGATGGCCGTAATAGTCATACATCGCTTACTCTTCTCCCTGTTCTACTTCTTCATGGTAGGCCTTGTATAGTTCCTTGGCCTTGTAACCGGTCACTTTGGCTAATTCCTGACTGGCTGTTTTTAATCGTTGACCTGCCGCCACCCGTTCCCGTAATTGCTGCAAAACACTTTGCAAATCTAATTGGGGCTGGTCTTCCTCAATATATCCTTCCAGGATGAGTAGGCACTCTCCTTTTATAGGGTCAGACTCCAACGAGGACAAGAGATCCTTTATCTTCCCTCTACGAAACTCCTCGTAGATCTTTGATAATTCCCGGACCAGTACAACCTTTCGATTCCCGTACACCTCTAAAATTTGTTCCAAAGTCCCTTCAATGCGATAAGGTGATTCATAAAAAATCTGGGTCTCTGGGTAAAGGCGCTTGGTTTCCAAAAACTTCTGCTGTTGGCTTGCCTTACGGGGCAAAAATCCATAAAAAATGTGCGGTTGGGCAGGAAGTCCACTGGCAATCAGTCCAGTTATCCCCGCGGAAGCACCTGGGAGGGGGACAACCTTAATGTCTTGAGCCAAGGCTGCCTGGACCAAATCCTGGCCTGGATCTGAAATACTCGGTAAACCGGCATCTGAAACTTGAGCGATATCCTTACCTTCTTCAAGTAGATCCAAGAGTTCTGGAATCCGGGCTTGGGCATTGTGTTCGTGAAAGGAAATCAAGCGTTGTTCAATCCCAAAATGCTTGAGGAGCTGGCCGGTTACTCGGGTATCCTCTGCCGCAATAGCGTCCACTTGCGCAAGGATCTTGAGGGCCCTAAAGGTCATATCTTCCATATTCCCAATGGGGGTACCAACTAGAAAAAGGCTTCCTTTTCCATTGGGTTCTTTGTAACTTTTTTGAATCCGCACCATCTAACCTCGGAATAATAATTCATCACAAAACACACAATCTTCTGACCGTGGCTGGCCGTAAAAGGTTGTACAGACATGAAATCCATCTAGATAGATACGGTTCAAGCCTTCTCGAGCAGATGTTGCTTTTACGGGATTTTGGGTATCTTCTTCTGTCAATCGTTCCCGCAATTTTTCATTTTCAAGGCGGAGGGCTGTATTCTCTTCAATGGTTTCTCTCACAACTGCCTTCATCTTGTCAATCTCATTTAAGGTTGTTAATAATTGATTGGTGAAGGCATCAAGGGAATCTAGTAATTCTTTCTTTTCCAAGGGACTCCTCCTCAATTTTTTGAATCGACTGTGATTGTCAGTAGTCCCATCACTTGCAGCAGCTAGCCCGAAAGACTAAACACAGAGTAACAGTTAGGACTGCTATGTCACAGTTCTTACAAATTTTTTAAACTAAAACGTTCCAGACTTGTCAGCAAGGGAACATTGGCCTGCCAGGCTCTTCGAGCTTCCATCAAATCTTCGAGTAGGGATAGACACTTTCGAGCAGGTACTTCCTGTCCTAATAGAATCTCAATCGTATCTAAAAGCAAACCCTGCTTGTCCTTGTCATCGGCAAGACTAACCAGACCGGATAAGGCCACAAAAGATTTTATGTCACCGGCTAAAAACCGCTGTAGCCAAGTAAAAACCTGGCGTTCCAATTCCAGACACCAAGCCTGTCCAATCGTATCTAAAAGATTTTTCCTCCCCTGCAGCAGGTGGTCTAAAAACTGAGCCTGTGTTTTTAATAAACCTGTTCGCTCTAACTCTTTTTGAAAATGCTGCCCTGTCTCAGGAAAATAGACATACTGACTTCGACTTCGAATCGTCGGTAAAATCTTTTCTGAGGACTGACTTAAGAAGAAAAAATACTGGCGACCAGTCGGTTCCTCCATTGATTTTAGAAGGGCATTGGCTCCATTTAGATGCATGGTCTCTGCATCTTCAAACACAAAGACCTGGGCTTCCCCTTCGATACCAGATTGTGAAACCTGGGTCAAGATATCCCTGACTTGTTCCGTTCGAATCATCCGATTCACAGGCTCAACCAGATGAATGTCAGGGAAAGTCTGACTCTCCACCAAGCGACAGGAGCGACATTGGCCACAAGGAAGACCCTGAAGAGGTACATCGCAAAAGAGGGCTTGGCAGAGATAGAGAGTCATATCCAACCGCTCTGCGGCTCCGGTAAAGAGGTAGGCGTGGCTCATTTTCCCCGCCTGAATCATGCGTTGAAACCGTTTCAGTAAGACAGGCTGAGCCTCCTGTAAACGTAGAAGCAGGCCAGTCATAGAGACCAACTTTCTATCACAATATCCAAGGCATCTGCTAAAACCTTTTGAAATTCTTGGCTAGCATCTATTTGAACAAAACGCACTGGATCTTTCTTAGCAATGGCCAAGTAGCCTTGGCGCACCTGCTCATGCCAGGACAAATCTTCCTGATCAAGCCGGTCCACATCATCGGAGCGACTTGCCTGAATCCGGGCCAATCCTTCAGAAGCTGGCAAATCCAGTAACAAGGTCAAATCTGGCTTTCTTCCATCGGTCGCAAACTGATTTAACCAATGAATGGCTCCCAAATCCAAGCCTCTCCCGTAACCCTGGTAGGCTACTGACGAATCGATAAAGCGATCCATCAATACCAAAGCTCCCCGTTCGAGGGCCGGTAAAACTTTTTCCACCAAGTGTTGGCGGCGACTGGCGATGTACAGTAAAAGCTCCGTTTTTTCGTCCATCTCCATATGGTCAGGATTGAGAATAATCTGTCGAATCTGCTCGGCAATCCGAACTCCACCAGGCTCCCTGGTAACGACAACCTCGACGCCTTTTTCATTGTAAAACTGGGCTAACTCCTTGATTAATGTGGATTTGCCCGATCCATCTGGCCCTTCGATGGAAATCAAAAATCCTTTTTTCATAGTTCCCTCATTTCTTCCTTCTATTATACCTGTTTTCCAGAAATTTGACACTAGCAAAATCCAACTCCGATCCAGTAAAAAACTCCCTGGATGTTCCCAAACTAGTGTAGCTCAGGAAATCTCCAAGGAGGTTTCATTTACTTTCAAAATCAAAAGCTTCCTATAACTTACCAAAACACTTGGAAACAGAAGACTCAATTAGAAGGCTTTAGCCGTAGTTTCCTTGATATAATCTACCTGCAAACCTTGTTTTTCAAGTTCTTCCCGAAGTTGATCGTGATCAGTCTGACCTTCCAGTTGCAACTCAATGGTTACAGAACCATCTGCATTAGGGATATTCACAACATTATCGATGTTCAAATCCCGTTCAACTACTGCATGAACCGCACTTTCCAAAACGCCAACTTGGTTGGTTGTCCGCACCCGAACACGAGTACCAGGTGCCCCATAGCCAGTTACCTCCAAGAAAGCTTTAAAGATATCACGGTCAGTGATGACGCCACGAAGCTCGTCCCCTTTCATAACTGGAAGAATACCAACCTTGTGTTTAAACATTAAGTAAACCGCATCTTCTAAGCTTGCATCTTCATCCAGGGTAAAGACATCACGTACCATAACATCTTTGACTTTGGTTTTGTTGAGAAGGTAGTTCATTTCGTAAATAGACAAGGTGGTTGCTTTGGAAGGAGTCGCTTCTGCAATTGTACCTTCTGTTACCAAGCCGACCAGTTTGTCATTGTCCATAACTGGTAGACGGTGGAGCTTTTGTTCCCGCATCAAGTCTGCCGCATGTGCAATGGATGTATCTGGATCAATAAAGACCACACGTTTTGTCATAAATTCTTTAACAGCCATGTTTTTTTCCTTTCCTTAAACCATTATCCACCAAGGTAGGCCTTGCGGACTTCTTCTGAGGTTAGAAGTTCTTGACCAGTACCAGATAATACAATTTTACCATTTTCCAACACATAACCGCGATTCGAAATGGCAAGAGCCTTATTGGCATTTTGCTCAATCAAAAGAACGGTTGTACCTTGAGCTTGGATATCTTTAATGATCTCAAAAATTTCATTGATGAAGATTGGAGCAAGTCCCATTGATGGCTCGTCCAAGAGTAAAAGTTTTGGAGTTGACATAAGGGCCCGTCCCATGGCCAACATCTGCTGCTCACCACCTGAAAGAGTCGCAGCATCTTGTCCTTTACGTTCTTCCAAACGTGGGAAACGCTCAAAAATCTTCTTGAGATTTCGAGCATTTTCTTCTCGATCTTTTTTTAGAAAGGCTCCCATTTCTAGGTTTTCCATAACCGTTAGACCAGGGAATACGTGGCGACCTTCTGGTACTTGAGACAAGCCAGAAGCAACGATATTTTGTGCAGCCTGTTTTTGAATCTCCTGGCCTTGGAACAGAATCCGTCCTTGACTCGGGCGAACCAAACCTGAAATGGTGCGAAGGATACTGGTTTTTCCAGCCCCGTTGGCTCCAATCAAGGACACAACTTCCCCTTCCGCCACTTCAAAGCTGACATCATGGACCGCTTCAATCATCCCGTAATGAATGGATAGATTTTCAACTTGTAACATTGACATTAGGCTTCTCCTCCCAAGTAAGCTTCAATCACGCGCTTGTTGGTGCGAATTTCTTCTGGTGTTCCATGGGCAATCAAGCGACCATATTCCAGTACATAAATGCGTTCAGTTACTTCCATAACCAAGCTCATATCATGCTCAATCAACATAACCGTAATGTTAAACTCTTCTTTAATTTTACGGATCAAAGCCGTCAATTCTGCTGTCTCCTGCGGGTTCATCCCAGCAGCTGGCTCATCCAAGAAGAGAATTTTTGGCTCAGTCGCCAAGGCCCGAACAATTTCCAAGAGCCGTTGTTGCCCATAAGCCAAATTTTTCGCCAAGGTATCCGCATACTCCTCCAATGAGAAAATTTTCAAAAGATCCATAGCCTTTTTCTTGTACTCTTCTTCTTTTTTATAGTAGAGAGGAAGGCGGAAGAGGCTGGCAAAGACATGTGGATTTTGGTGATTGCCAAAAGCGATAAGAACGTTATCAAGAACCGTCAAATCTTTGAATAACCGGATGTTCTGGAAAGTACGACCAAGACCTAGCCCAGCAATCGTGTAAGGCTCTTTCCCATTTAACTCATTCCCATCCAAGGTAATGGTTCCTTCACTTGGTTCGTAAACTCCCGTCAATAGGTTGAAGAGGGTCGATTTACCTGCCCCGTTAGGACCAATCAGACCCACCAATTCGCCCTTGTCCAATTCCAAGGTTACATCGCCAACAGCCGTTAAACCGCCGAAATGTTTTGTCAAGTGTTTAACTTCTAATAATGCCATTAGGACTTAACCTCCTTTTTTGATTTTGACAAAAGATTCTTCAAACTAAATTCCCAAGTCCCCAAAAGACCACCTGGACGGAAAATCATCACAAGGATAAGGGCTAATGAGTAAACAATCATCCGGATACTTGCAACGTCTTGCAATAACATGTTTAAGAGTCCCAAGACAACTGCAGCAACAATGGTACCAGTCATAGATCCCAAACCACCGAATACGACAATAATCAGGATATTGATAGAGTTCGTGAATGCGAAATCGCGTGGAACAACGGAACCAACAAAACCAGCATGGAGGGATCCTGCAATACTTGCAGTGATAGCACCGAAAACAAAGGCCATTACCTTAATGTTGGTGGTATTAATCCCAACGGATTCCGCAGCAATCTCATCCTCACGAACCGCAAGTGTCTGACGACCAATTGGACTCCGCAAGTAGTTTAAGGTCACAATGGTTGTCAATGCGGCTAAGACATAGACCATTTGCCAGGTTGTAAAGGCAGGAATTCCCAAAATACCAGCAGCACCATTGGTCACCTCACCACCATTGACGATGATGATCCGAATAATTTCTGCAACCCCAAGGGTAGCAATAGCTAAGTAATCCCCTTTCAAACGAAGGGTAGGAATTCCGACCAAGAGTGCTACAACACCTGCAACGGCCATCCCCGCAAGTACAGAAACAAGGAAACCACCATAGGTCGGCAATTGTTTCCCGATAATGGCGGTTGCATAAGCTCCAATCGCCATAAAACCAGCATGTCCTAAAGAGAACTGACCTGAGAAACCAACAATCAAGTTGAGTCCCACAGCCAAAATAATATTGATTCCAATTTGCTGGAAAATCATTTGATAGTAGAGATTGAGAACATTCGTCTCTACCAAAAGCGTAACCAGGGCATAGCCAGCAATCAGCAAAGCTGCCCAAATCATATTTTCCTTTAGATTTTTTTGCATGACTAGACCTTCTCCTTCACATTTTTACCAAGGATACCACTTGGACGAACTAGGAGAATCAAAATCAATACTCCATACACAATCGCATCACGGAAGTCAGAGAATCCAAGAGCCGTTGCCGCTGTTTCAAGAATACCGATAACAAATCCACCTAATGCTGCTCCAGGAATAATTCCGATACCACCAAGAACCGCCGCAACAAAGGATTTCAAACCAGGCGTCATCCCCATCAACGGGTCCAATGAGTTATAGTAAAGGGCAATCAAGACACCCGCTGCTCCAGCGAGAGCTGAACCAAGCGCAAAGGTGAAACTGATGGTGCGGTTTACATTAATCCCCATCAACTGAGCCGCATCACTGTCCACGGAAACAGCCCGCATGGCTTTCCCCATCTTTGTCCTTTTGACAATCAATTGAAGTACCACCATCAAGAAAATGGACACTCCTAGAATCAACAACTGAATGTTTGTAATAGATACAGGCCCCAAGTCAAAGCGGACAGTATCGATAACTTGTGGGAAAGGACGTGGATTAGCACCAAAGAAGAAAACCATTCCATATTCTAAAAGGAAGGATACCCCGATAGCGGTAATCAAAGCTGCAATCCGAGTGGATTGTCGCAAGGGTCGATAAGCCAGAAACTCAATCAAAACCCCGAGAGCAGCCGTTCCGACCATGGCCAATAAAAGGGCTACAAAGAAATTCAAACGGAGGGTGTTAATCAAGAAATAACCCATGAAGGCTCCCATCATGTACACATCCCCGTGGGCGAAGTTGATCAAGCGGATAATCCCGTATACCATGGTATACCCCAAGGCAAGCAACGCATAAATGCTTCCCAAGATCAGCCCATTCAATAATTGCTGTAAAATCATTCGAAATAATCTCCTAAAAAAGATGTTCCCTTCTAATAAAAGGGATCGATACTTCTATACCGTCTGTCCTCCTAGTCCAAGACCGTGAGGACTTTTGTCATTCTATTAGTCTCTATTCTATTATACTCTTTTAGTTTATCTTTTATTACTGTGTTAGCTCGTCTTGCCGTACTTCAGTACTGTCTACGACTCGCTGCCTTGTACTAAAAGTAAACTAAAAGACTATACAAAAACGATTTCCACTTTTAATCAGGTTGAACGGACACCGCTTCTTCAACCTTACCATTTTGCATAGTCATCATAAAGGCTGACTTAGTGGTATTGTGATCGGCATCAAAACTTGTTTTACCGGTTACCCCTTCGTAGTCTTTAATCTTGGTCAGGTTGTCACGAATTTGAATAGAATTCTCTGCCCCTTCCATAGCTTTGGCCATCATCTTCATAGAATCGTAAGCCAAGGCTGAGAAAGTACTTGGTTCTTCATTAAAGCGCTTTTTATAAGCGACTTTGAACGCCTCTGCTTCATCGTTAGTTTTAACGGTTGAAGAAAAACCAGATACGAAGTAAATATCATTCGCTTTCGCCGCAGTCGCCTGTTGAACAAACTCTTCAGAATTCAGTCCATCTCCCCCAACTACAGGTTGATTTAGACCCATTCCGCGCATCTGATTCACAATTTTACCAGCTTCGGTATAGTAACCAGGGAGAACCATAACATCAAAGTCCTGCCCCTTCATCTTAGTCAAAGCAGCTTGGAAATCGGTATCACCTGCGATGAAGGTTTCTTCAATAACAATCTCACCTTTATAGGCTTCCTTGAATGACTTAGCAATTCCTTTAGCGTAGTCACTTGAGTTATCTGTAAACAGGGCTACTTTTTTAGCATTCAAATTATCAGAAACATATTTAGCAATGATACGCCCTTGATAAGAATCTTGGAAGGTTCCAACGAACAAGAAATCTTGTCCTGCAGTCAAACCATCTTGAGTAGCACTTGGAGAAATCACCGGTACACCAGCAATGGTTGCTTTCGGAATCGCCGCCGCAGTCGCACCAGAAGTTGCCGGACCAACAATGGCATTTACTTGTTGCTGGATGGCCAGGTTAGTCGAAACAGAGGCCGCTTCCTGAGTTTCTGATTTATTATCCTTGGAAATGACCTCAATTTGCTTCCCGTCAATTCCACCAGCCTCGTTCATTTCCTCGACCGCAAGCAAGGCACCTTTTTGTTCAACAGAACCATAGGCAGCTACCGCTCCAGTATTTTCAAAGTTAAAGCCAACTTTGATGGTATCCCCAATCTCGGTCCCCTTAGCTTTGGATCCATCTGCAACCGGTACTTGTGTACAAGCCGCTAAAAATGTCATAAAGGCCATTAAAATTGTGGCCACTAAGCTTTTACGTTTCATAGAACCTCTCCTCTTTTTTTATAGAGTCTAATATATAGAATTGTCAGAAAATTGTCAATACAAGTTTAAGATTTTTTTTAATTTTTTCCATGAAGATTTTCATTGGATTTTCTTTGAAAAAGAAAAGGAGGCTGAGTTATTCCTCAGTCTCCTCTGTTGATAAATCGATACCTTGAAAACTCCGAGGTAGGGTAGCCAATTGACTTTTGGTAACCTGACGCACATAGTTTTCTTGCTCCAACTCTTGAATCGTCACTTCAACACGATGAACCGGCACAAAAAGTTGGACATACCGCAGCCGACGGGAATGGTAAACCACATCTCCCCAAGAGAATAGTTTGCGACGATCCCGATTGTAATAAAGGTAGACATAGATCGCCTGGCGCCGATCCTCCAATCCCATAGCCAGCTCCTTTCCGTTTCCTTCTGTTATTTTATCATATCTACCAGTCCTTGGCTAGCTCCCTTTGTACAACAAAAGAGGTGGACCCCAGGTCTCAACCTCTTTTAGTTCCTCGCTCTGATTAGGCTTGTGGCAACTGGTTATTGGCCATGATTTCATCAATGAAACCATATGCAAGTGTTTCTTCTGCACTCATCCAATAATCACGCTCAGCATCCTTGTGAATTTGTTCCACTGGTTTACCTGAATTGTCTGCCAAGATTTTTTCTAAGGTATGACGAGTTTTGAGCAAGTGCTCAGCAGCGATCGCCATATCTGTTTGTTGGGTACCGCCACCTGTACCACCCATTGGCTGGTGAATCATGTACTCAGCATGTGGCAACATAAAGCGTTTGCCCTTAGCACCACTAGAAGCAATGATGGTTCCCATGCTCGCAGCCATCCCCATAACAATTGTCTGAACATCTGCTTTAATAAAGTTCATGGTATCGACAATGGCAAGTCCAGCGGATACAGATCCACCTGGTGTGTTCACGTAGAGGTAAATATCTTTAGTAGAATCTTGGGCGTCCAAGAAAAGCAACTGGGCAATTACGGAATTGGCCATGTTATCTTCGACTGGACCCGTTAGCATAATAATCCGGTCTTTTAAGAGACGTGAATAAATATCATAAGAACGTTCACCACGACTGGTTTGTTCAATAACTACAGGAATCATTCTGTACTCTCCTTCTTTACTGGAATGAGTTTATTATACCTAATTGGTCAGTAAAGGTCAACTTAAAAACTTTTATTTGGTACCAAACAAACGGTCACCCGCATCTCCGAGACCCGGAACAATGTAACCATGCTCATTCAACTTCTCATCCAAAGCAGCTGTAAAGATTGGAACTTCCGGATGGGCTTCTTCTAATGCAGCTACTCCTTCAGGTGCCGCAACCAAGCAAACAAAGGTAATATTGCTGGCACCACGTTTTTTCAAGGAATCAATGGCTAAGATAGCGGAACCCCCTGTTGCTAACATTGGGTCCACTACAAAAATACGTCGTTGGTCAATATCTTCTGGAAGTTTCACCAAGTATTCTACGGGTTGCAAGGTTTCCTCATCACGGTACATCCCAATATGCCCAACCTTAGCAGCTGGAACCAAACTCAAGAGACCATCAACCATCCCAATACCTGCCCGTAAAATTGGTACAATAGCTAGCTTCTTACCAGCCAATTGTTTCTGAACCGTTGTCGTAATAGGGGTTTCAATTTCCACATCTTCTAAAGGAAGGTCGCGGAGTACTTCATACCCCATCAACATGGCAATCTCATCAACCAACTCTCGGAAGGCCTTGGTAGAAGTATCCGTCCGACGAAGAATAGACAATTTGTGTTGGATCAACGGATGCGCGATGACTTGAACTTTAGACATGCTTGGTTCCTCTTTTCTTAATTTTTTCCATTATATCACAGTCCACCATGAAAAGCTTTACATTTATAGCCTTTTTACAAAAAAAAGAGGTTGAGACAAAAGTCTCAACCTTCCTATTTTCGTTAGTGAATTCATTGTGACGCAGTGGTTGATTGGTACTTTCTTTCGCCTTTATTGAGAGAACATTTCATGTTCTCCCGAGTTTATCACTTTAAAAAAGACAAAAGATAGCTAACCCCTTGGGGGACAAGGCGTTTGGCTATCTTTTTTAATTATTTTCGTGTTGTATATGAACCTCTAGCATAATTTCTTAATTCCTCGAACTTCACAACTCCCTTTGTCCAGTCAATTCCAAGAAGCTTATTTAACTCCTGCATATC